>JANMVO010000071.1:0-2453 GCA_031392805.1 Rhodoferax sp.
CTCGACTACCCGGACCGCGAGCGCGAGCTGGCAATTATCCGTTCCCAGGTGCCGGGCGCGTCCATTGCGCTGTCGGCGCAGGTGGCCGAGTTCGTCGGACGGCTACGGTCTGCCCCCTTCGCCAACGCCTTCCAGCGCGCCCCCGGCATTGCCGAGAGCGTGGAGTGGGCCAAGGCACTGGTGGCGCTTGACACGTTGGCGGTTGACCCCGAGGTCGTGTCCGACACCGCTGGCATCCTGTTCAAGCAGCGCGAAGATGTGGCAGCGCTTACTGCTGATATGGCGACCGCGCTGCTCAAACCGCGTGACGAAGTTTCTGTTTGATGTTGCCCTGGCGTTTGGTCGGCCGTGCACCTTACCCTCACCCCAGCCCTCGCCCAGAAGGAGCGGGAGTGAACCACCCGCTCTGGACTTGTCCACTCAGGCGGCACGGGTCTTGTTTCCTCGCCCTGTGGGAGAGGGTTAGGGTGAGGGCTCCCCCATGCAATTAGGCGACTCACGCACCGGCAAACTGGCCGACAACATCGCCGGTTTTGGCCGCACCCTGCGTCGCGCCGGCGTGCGGGTCGACAGCTCGCGCATTGCGCTGGCCACCCACGCGGCGCTGGCGGTTGGCCTGGGGGCCAAGGCCGATATCAGCGCGGCCTTTGAAGCGGTGATGGTCAGCCGCGAGCAGGACCGCCTGGTGTTTCGCGAGCTGTTTGACGCCTACTTTCGCAACCCCGAAATTGCCCAAAAGCTGCTTGCGCAATTGCTGCCCAGCGCTGAAGGCAAAGCTGAGCCCAGCAAACGCCGTCCGCGCGTGCGCGAAGCCCTGTCGCCGCAAAACGCCTATGGACAGCAGGCCAGGCCAAAACAGGAAGACCAGAACGTGGAGTTTGACGCAGCGATGACGGCCAGCGATCTGGACCGGTTCAAGCACGCTGATTTCAACTCGCTGTCGGGCAGTGAATACCGCCTGGTCGAGCGCCTGGCCCGCGACGTGCGGTTGCCGCTGCCGCACTTTGCCTCGCGCCGAACCCGCCCAGCCGTGTCGGGCGCGCGCATCCATTGGCCTGGCGTCATGCACCAGGCGTCGCAAACCGGCGGTGAGTTGCTGCGCCTGCCGCGTTTGCAGCGGCGCGAACAGCCATTGCCGCTCCTGGTGCTGGTGGACGTGTCAGGCTCGATGGAGCGTTATGCTCGCCTGCTGCTGGCTTTTTTGCACGCTGCCACGCGACGCCATCCGCGGCGCGACGTGTTTGCATTTGGCACCCACCTGACCGATCTGACGCCCGCGTTTCGGGTCGCCGACACCGACGAAATGCTCAGCGCAGCCAGCGCGGCGATTGACGACTTTGCCGGTGGCACGCAATTGGGCGAATCATTGGCCACGCTGCGCCGACTCCACTCGCGCCGCCTGGTCGGGCGGCGCACGCTGGTGCTCGTCATCACGGACGGGCTGGACACCGGCGAGCCAGCCGAACTGGCGCAGGAGCTTGCGTGGCTGCGTCGCAGAAGCAGCCGTCTGCTGTGGCTCAACCCGCTGCTGCGCTTTGACGGCTATGCCCCTCTGGCGCGCGGTGCCGCTGCGCTGCACAGTCAGGCGCATGGCATGCTGGCGGTTCACAATGTGAGCAAGCTGGAAGATTTGGCTGCCAGTCTGGCCGCCCTGATGAAACGCTGAACCTCGCAATAAAGCGCCCAGTTATTTGAATTAATGGAGGACTAAAAATGGACATGCTAGGCAGCCGCCAGTTGGCAATCACCCAACAACAAGCCTGGGACGCGCTCAACGACCCGGCTGTGCTCAAGGCCTGCATCCCCGGCTGCGACAAGGTCGAAGCCACCGGCGAAAACCAGTACGCCATTGGCATGGCGCTCAAGATCGGCCCGGTCTCTGCCAAGTTCGCAGGCAAGATTATTTTGAGCGAGATCCTGCCTCCCAAGTCCTACACCATCAACTTTGAGGGGCAGGGCGGGGCGGCGGGGTTCGGCAAGGGCAATTCAGCCGTAACACTGGTTCCCAACGACGCTGGTTGTGAGCTTAACTACACCGTGCATGCCTCGGTGGGTGGCAAGGTGGCGCAGCTCGGCCAGCGCCTGGTGGACGGCGCCGCCAAGTCGATGGCGGAAGACTTTTTCAAACGCTTTGACGACGCCATGCGGGCCGCCCATCCAGCCGCCTATGCTATTAAAAACGTATCTACTGAGGAAATAAGCACAAAGGCTGTAGCCTCAAATGCCTCAAAACTTCCGGTGTGGCTGTGGCTTGCCGGTGTCATCGCTATCGTTGGTCTCGTTTGGCTCATCCGCTCGTTTTCATAAGTGTGAAGTTCAGGGCAATGTAGGGCTATGTCTGGCCACCAAGACAGAAAATAGGTCAAAGGAGTCGTTATGGAAAACCTTGATGTGATGGTGCTGCGCACGCTGTGTCATTGGCGCAGCAGTGGCAAGCGGGCACTGCTCGCCAC
>JANMVO010000074.1:0-11587 GCA_031392805.1 Rhodoferax sp.
GCCCGGTCAATATGGTCTTGCGCCTTGCCGTGGCTGAAGTTGAGCCGGACCACGTTGACGCCGGCCCGGATCATCTGCTCCAGCAGCGCCGGATCGCTGGACGCGGGGCCCAGGGTGGCCACAATTTTGGTGGCACGACGGGGCAGACGCAGGGAATGGGCTGCGAGGGATGCTTGGGCTGTATGAGGGCTGGCCATGGCGCTGTCTCCTTAAAATTTTTAAATAAGAGAGCTATTTACGCCTATAGCCCTCGTCCTGTATACATAGTTGGCTATATAATAAATAGCATTAAGTGCGACGGCCTAGCCAGCAGCACGTCGCATCAAAATCTCAAACGCCGGCAAGGTCTTGCCTTCAAGCACCTCCAGAAAAGCGCCGCCGCCGGTGGAGATGTAGTCGATCTTGTCTTCAATGCCGTACTTGGCAATGGCTGCCAGCGTGTCGCCACCGCCGGCGATGCTGAAAGCGCTGGAGTCTGCAATCGCGTGCGCGATGACCTTGGTGCCGTTCTCAAATGCGGGAAACTCAAACACGCCGACTGGGCCGTTCCACACAATGGTGCCGGCCGCTTTTAGCTGCTTGGCGAGCAGCGCAGCGGTCTGGGGGCCAATGTCGAGAATCAGGTCGTCATCGGCCACGTCGGCTGCCAGCTTCACGGTGGCCTTGGCATCGGCAGAAAAGGCCTTGGCGGTCACCACGTCGATGGGAATGGGCACCGCCGCGTTGCGCGCCTTCATGGCGTCGATCACGGCACGGGCTTTGTCCACCAGGTCGGCCTCGGCCAGGCTTTTGCCAATCTTCAGGCCCGCTGCCAGCATGAAGGTGTTGGCAATGCCGCCGCCCACAATCAGCTGGTCTACCTTGGCCGCCAGGCTTTCCAGAATGGTGAGCTTGGTGGACACCTTGGAGCCCGCCACAATGGCTACCAGCGGGCGCTTGGGCTGCGCCAGTGCTTGGGTGATGGCGTCCATCTCGGTGGCCAGCAGCGGCCCGGCGCAGGCGATGGGTGCGTACTGCGCAATGCCGTAGGTGCTGGCCTCAGCCCGGTGCGCGGTGCCAAAGGCGTCGTGCACAAAGATATCGCACAGCACGGCCATTTTGCGGGACAGGGCTTCGTCGTTTTTCTTTTCGCCTGGGTTGACGCGGCAATTTTCCAGCAGTACGACCTGGCCCGGCTGCACAGGCTGGCCATTGACCAGGAAGCCATCGACCCAATGGTTGATGAGCGGCACGTCACGGCCCAGCAACTCGCCCATGCGCTTGGCCACGGGGGCCAATGAGTCTTGAGGCTTGAATGCACCTTCAACCGGGCGGCCCAGATGCGAGGTGACCATCACCGCCGCGCCTGCGTCCAGCGCCATTTTGATGGCCGGGATGGAGGCCCGGATGCGGGTGTCCTCAGAAATGTTGCCCGCGTCGTCTTGGGGCACATTCAGGTCGGCACGGATAAAAACGCGCCGACCGGCAACCTTGCCTTGCGCGCACAGGTCAGAAAAGCGGATAACGTTCATGAAGGTTCCGGTCAATCAGGTGGGAAGGAGCAAGGCCGATTGTAAAAGCGCGCCCGATGAAAACGTGCACGATGTACGCAGCCGCCTGCAATATCGCGTTTTACATCGGGCTTCACATCGCGCTTCAAACCACGCTGGAAATCACGTTCACCGCCGATCAACCGCCCAGCTATCCCGGCATCACGTCACGTGGTTTGAAGCCCATGCCGGTTTCAGGCGCGGTGCACACGGCTTTACTCTTATTGAGCTGCCGACATCACTTGACGCGGTTCAAACCGCATGCCGGGCTTGATGTCAAAGCCGCGCATGAAGTTGGCGGCACTCAGGTGCCTGCCGCCGGGGCGCTGAAGTTCGGTCAATAAAACTATTGAATTAATAGCAGCCACTGCAATACCTTCGGGGGCTACCGCCAGAATTGTTCCATTTTTTTCGCCCGCTGGGGGGACCCCGGACACGACCACGGCACGCCAGACCTTGAGCGTTTCGCCCGCCAACGTGGTGGAGGCTCCGGGGAAAGGGTCGAACGCCCGGATGCGCCGCACAATCACCTCAGCGCTTTGGGCCCAGTCAATCGCGGCTTCCTGCTTTTCAATTTTGTGCGCATAGGTGATGCCATGTTCGGGCTGCTTGCGCGCCCTCAATCCACCGCGGGCCGCCATTTCAAGCGCTTCAACGATCATGCGCCCGCCTAATGCGGCCAGCTTGTCGTGCAACTGCCCTGTGGTGTCCGTGGTCTGGATCGGCAGTTTGTCCATCAGCAGCATGTCGCCCGTGTCGAGACCGGCCTCCATCTGCATGATGGTCACACCGGTCTCTGAATCCCCGGCCTCAATCGCACGGTGGATCGGGGCCGCCCCGCGCCATCGCGGTAGCAGCGAAGCATGAATATTCAAGCACCCGAGCCTGGGAACATCCAGCACCCATTGAGGCAGGATCAGTCCATAGGCCGCCACCACAATGACATCGGCCTGCGCTGCCAGAATCGCGTCACGCGCTTGCGCCGCGTCGCCGGGGTACTTGCCGTCCAGACGCAAGCTGCGCGGCTGCGCCAGCGGGATGGCGTGGCCTGATGCAAACTGCTTGACCGCTGAGGCTTGCAGCTTCATGCCGCGCCCGCCAGGCCGATCAGGCTGGGTCAGGATCAGCACCATCTCAAAGCCCGCCGCATACAGGCGCTCCAGGGCAACGCGCGCGAACTCTGGCGTGCCGGCAAAGATGACTCGCAAGCTCAATCCTGGTCTTCCCGTTGCGCCTTCAGCATTCTTTTCTTGATGCGGTTGCGTTTCAGGGGCGAGAGGTACTCGACAAACACTTTCCCGATCAGATGGTCCATTTCGTGCTGGATGCACACCGCCAGCAGGCCGTCGGCCTCAATCGTTCTTGATTTACCCTGCGCGTCGAGCGCCGTGACCCTGATTTCATCAAAGCGCTGCACCCCGTCGTATATGCCCGGGACCGACAGGCAGCCCTCTTCATTGAGGTGCGTCTCAACACTGGTCCAGGTGATCTCGGGGTTGATCAGCACCAGTGGCTGGTTTCGCTCTTCGGACACATCAATCACAATCAGGCGCTCATGCACGTCCACCTGGGTTGCGGCCAGACCAATGCCTTTGGCCTCGTACATGGTTTCCAGCATGTCGGGCACCAGCGCCTGGATACGGGCGTCAACCCCCTGCACTGGCTTGGCCACTTTGTGCAGTTTGGGGTTTGGATAACAAAGAATGGTAAGACGGGCCATGAATTCTCTTCAAAGATGTCGTTATTTTCGCTACTTTTTGCAAGTCCGGCAGGTGGGTGAAGCGGAAAACGTTGCTCAATCAAGGGCTTGAGCGCAGAATCGTGTGTAATTTATCAAGATTGTCGCCGCAATCGCACTTCTCTTTGGACTCGCTGGCAGGGGCATTTGCAATGCAGCAAACTATGACAAAACACATGATGGTGAAATCCAAAATGGCAATAGCCATGTCAAAGGTCACGGCCTGCGGCATGCAGGCCGCGACCTCAGCTACCACTGCTGCCACTGCTGCCACCCTGATACTGGCGGGGAGCTTGCTCGCCACACCGGCCTGGGCGCAAAATTACCCTGTCACTGCGGGGCAGAAAGCCACCGCGGACCAGGTTGCGCAGGCTGGCGTGCCCTTGAGTGAATTGAGCGCAGATGCACCCGACAACTATGCTGTGAAAAGCGGAGATACGCTGTGGGGAATTTCGGGCCTGTTCCTTAAAAGTCCATGGCGCTGGCCCGAACTGTGGGGCATGAACAAGGCAGACATAAAAAACCCGCACCTCATTTACCCCGGCCAGCAGTTGTACCTTGAGAAAAAAGGCGGACGCGCTACGCTGCGGTCTGGTCGGCCGGGCACCGATGGCGCGGACATCGAGACCGTCAAGGTATCCCCCCGCACCCGCTACCAAAGCCTGGCTGACGAAGCCATTGCGACGCTAAAACCCCAATTGATCGAGCCTTTCCTGGCTGAACCAGTGATCGTTGACGAAAGCGGGCTTGCGGCGGCAGCGCGCATTGTGGCCACCCAGGAGAACCGCGTGCTGCTCAGCCGTGGCGACCGCGCCTATGCGCGCGGCCCGAGCGACAACCAGATCGTCGAGGGGACGGGGAAGCTGCAGGAATACCGCGTATTTCGCAATGCCACGCCATTGAAAGATCCAGTCAGCGGCGAGGTGTTGGGCTACGAGGCCCAGTACGTGGGCAAGGCAAAGCTGGTGCGCGGCGAGTCAACTGAAGCGTCCACCGACAAAGGCGGCAAGGCCCGCACAGACATCGTGCCAGCCACGATTGACATTGTGAACTCGAAGGAAGAGATGCGCGTCGGTGACCGCCTTTTGCCAGAGCCAGAACGTCAAATGAGAAGTTACATGCCGCGCGCACCCGAAATCCGTGTGGACGCGCGCATTGTTTCAATTTACGGCAGCAGCGTGGCCAATGCGGCGCAGAATCAGGTGGTGGTGATCAATCGTGGCACCAAAGACGGCATGCAAAGCGGGTATGTGCTGGCGATGCTCAAAGATGGTGCGCGCCTGATTGATAAAACCGATGCCGCCCGGCCAGAGCTAAAACTGCCCAACGAACGCAACGGCTTGCTGATGGTGTTTCGCACGTTCGACAAGCTCTCTTATGGCCTGATTCTGGCCATCACAGACCCGGTCAAAGTGGGTGACCGGCTGATCAACCCGCGCTAGGGAAGCGCGGATTTATTCATTGTGAATTCGTGGCGCTTGGGTTGGGATGGGCTGCAAGACGCATTTGCAGCAAATATCGGGAAAATTTGCAAAAATACAAGTCCGCAGACCGCCCAAACCAGGTGATCATGTGGCGCGACGAATAAATCCGCGCTTCCATGGCGCAAGTGGCACTCATCGGGTAGCAGGCGCCACACGCGAGTGCAGCCAGTTTCCGCACCCAAACGCTTTAACCAAAGACTAACTTCATGGAGCGCGAAGAACTCGCCGCCTGGCTAAGACTGACGCTCACGCCAAAGGTAGGCAATGATGCCGCACGCAAACTGCTGGCCGCTTTTGGCTTGCCCCATGCCCTGTTTGACCAATCACCGACCGCATTGGCGCAAGTTGTGAACCAGGCGCAGGCAGCGCAACTGCGGATTGAGCCTCCGACTTTGGCGGCGCAGTTAGAGACGACCTGGCGCTGGCTCAATGGTGAGGACAGCGTCCAGGGCGAAGGCGATCATGCAAATCCAGAGGCGCGCGGCGAGCGTGCCGGGCAGCGGCGCATCGTGGTGCTGGGCGACGCTGACTATCCCCCGTCCCTTTTGAACATGGCGGATCCGCCAATCATGCTGTACCTGCTGGGCGCGGCGTCCGCGTGCAATGGCATCAGCACGGTGCCAAGCACCTGCATCGCCATTGTCGGCACTCGCAATCCGACGCCTCAAGGCCTGGGCAATGCGCGCCAGTTTGCACGCGCGCTCTGCGAGTCGGGCCTGACCGTCGTGTCCGGCATGGCGCTGGGCATAGACGGCGCGGCACATGAAGGCGCGCTGGAGGGACTTGGCAAGGGCTCAACCCCAAGTCTGGCCACGGTCGCTGTCGTGGGCACGGGTCTGGACCGGGTTTATCCCAAAAGCCACCGTAATCTGGCTCACGCCATAGCGCAACATGGCTTGATCATCAGCGAATACCCACTGGGCACGCCACCGCTGGTCCTAAATTTTCCTAAACGCAATCGCATCATCGCGGGCCTGACTCAAGGTACGCTGGTGGTTGAGGCAGCATTGAAATCGGGCTCACTCATCACGGCCCGGCTCGCGGCTGAGCAAGGCAAAGAGGTGTTTGCCATACCCGGCTCCATTCACTCTCCGCAGTCACGCGGATGTCATGCATTGATCCGCCAAGGTGCCAAACTGGTCGAGTCTGCGCAAGATATTCTGGAAGAATTGAAACTTGAATTTGCTATTAATTTAATATCTAACAATGACCATCACACAAGGGCTACCGGCCTAAATGATGCTGAAAACACGTTAATGCAGGCATTCGGGTTCGATCCTGTCAGTCTGGACGCCTTGCAGGCGCGTACCGGCATTGACACGGCCAGTCTGCAAGCACAGCTGATGGTGCTGGAACTTGACGGGCAGGTTGGGCGATTGCCCGGCGGCATGTTTCAGCGCATGGCCAACGCCTGACGCCTTCGCGCGACGCACATACCGGATTTGTGCGCTATATTAAGTCCATGTTTGAAGTGCTGGCCTTCGTGTTTGAGAATTACTGGAGCGGCGATGCGTGCCCGAAATGGGAACATCTGGAACGCAAGCTCAATTCGGTTGGCTTCGAGGCGCAAGAAATTCAGGACGCGCTGGTCTGGCTGAGCGGGTTGAGCCAGGTCACTCAAAGCACCCAAATCAGCCTTGGGCGATCCGACGCGTCAACTTGCCAGCAATCGGCGCTGGGGTTTGAGGATCAGGCGGCTGCAACACTACCGGTCCAGTCACCTGGCAGCATGCGCGTCTACTCGGTGCCTGAGCAGGACCACCTGGGATCTGAATGCCTTGGGTTTGTGAGCTTTCTTGAAACCGCCAACGTGCTGCCAGCCCCTCTGCGAGAGATCGTCATGGACCGGGCCATGGCAGCACCCGGCGACCCGATGTCTCTGGACGATCTAAAAATCATCGTGCTCATGGTCTACTGGAGCTTTGGCAAAGAACCTGATGCCCTGGTGCTCGATGAACTTTGCGACGACAGCAACCACCGGATCGGGCACTGATAAAGCAAGGCGGGGTTGACTCTTTAACCCAGCAGGCGCTGCGGGTTGGCTTCCAGCTTGGCCAGCGCGTCGCGCGTGGCGCGCACGGTCAGGGCTTCTTCTTCCTGTGGCAACAGCAGGCCAGCCTGCAGGTAGGCAGCCAGACGCCTGGCCTGGATCAGGTAGCAATGCCCGGACGTTGATGCGAACAGGTTCAAATGTTTTCGCTCACTGCGCCAGGCGAACTGCACCTGTGCCACCCGGCCATTGTGATCCAGCGTGAACCAGGCACCCAACTGCAGCTCTTGCGCCCAGGCCAGCATGGGGGCGGTTGGTTTTGAGCCGCCGTCAGCCACCACATCAAGCATGGAGGCATCAATGCCCAGCATGATTTCGATGCTGTCGGCATCCAGAGGCAAGTCGCCCATGTCCTCCTCGCTGACGAAGTCTTCGAGGTTGGCCAAGCGCTTGGCCATGGATTCAATCTGCGCCTGCGGAACTGCCTGCGTCTTGGACAGAAAGGCATCGGCCAGCGTGTCGCTGACAGTCTTGAGATGCGCCTCTTGCTGTGATGGTGACAGCCCCAGCAGGGTCATGCCCCCACGCAGGCGTTGCAACAGCTTGGGCAAATCTGCAATCACCCTCGCACGGTCACTTCGACTGGGTTTGGCGCCGGCCGCCCACACCAGGTCGGTGGTCAGTTTTTTTAACTCAAGCGTTTCCGCGTGTTGCGGACCCCTGCGCACGGCGGCAATGGCCAGCACTTCGGCCCACACTTTGAATAGAAACTCACGGATATCATCGCACACTGGCATGTCTTTTAGCATGTTGCGCATCTCGATGGTGTACTGGATCGTGAGCGTTTCTTTCTGCTCAACTAGCTGCGCCACGCTCACGACTTTTTGCGTGGAACTTTTCTCGGTCAAAAACTTTGCCAAAAACTTCAGGAACTCCTCGTAGACGAGCTGGTAGACACGCTTGCCAGTCTCGGGGTACTGCTCGATCACCTGCACCACACGCTTGATCTCGCCCTCCAGAGAACCGCCGCGGATGCCGCTGGCGTCGAATCCCATGACGCAGGAACCCATGCGGTCAATGAGCTGGCGCGCCGGGTGGTCCAGCGTGCCAAAAAAATCAGGCTCTTCCAGCGCCACGCGCAGCACCGGCATTTGCAAACGCGCAAACCAGACACGGATGCCCGGCGGAATGCGGTCCTCCTGCAGAATGGACTGAAACATCAAGGCCACAATTTCAATCGTGGCTTTCTCGCCTTTTGTTTCCGCTTTTTTCTTGAGTTCGGTAGTTTGCTCGCGCAGACGGGTGGCCACCCGTGCCACCCCGGCCGGGGTGTATTCTTCGAGGACCGTGCCGCCACCCTGGTAAACGTCTGCGCCGCGTGGCGGCCGCACCGCCAAGGCCGCCGCCAGGCCGGGCGACGCCCCCAGCGGTTGCCGGGCCGACGTCGAATTGAAGTCGTCGCCCGCGCGCCCCACCAGCAGACGCTTGAGCTGCCCCATCACACCAAGGGCACGGCTGCGCGCCCTGGCCAAAGGGGTCGTCGCAGTCAACATCCGGGTTTCTTCAAAGGCTTTTACATACGGCGAATCCGTTTGCGAAAGCCCCCCCGGCCCGCCTGACTGTGCTGGCGCCCGCTGCTGACCGGACCATGCGGATTCAGTCGATTTCAAGCCACCTGAGCCGCTTGCCGAAGGGACACCCTGCACCCCGGTGTTCGCCTTCACTGCGGGCTCAGCGCCCCAGCCCAAACGCCCGCCAAAAGCTTCTCCGGCTCGACTTGGGATTTGACCAGGCCCTGGGCTTGCAGCCGCATAGCCGGGCTCACCATAGCCGCTTCTGCCAGAGACATCACCGCCAGTTGAGGGGCCGCCATCAGCAGCCTGACCAGGCATTCGACCACTGTTTCTGAGCGGTGGATTGGCAGAGAGGACGACTTTGACACGGTCTTTCAACTCAATGGTTGGCAGCACACCCTGCTTGATCAAATACTCGTTGCACTGCCCATAGGCTGACTGGAGACGCTCGGTCAACAGCCGTTGAACTGTATCGTGTACCAGCGGCCACGACTCGCGCGGCATACCCGTTGCGGCCCACTGCTCAATCATTTGAAGCAACAAGACTTCAGGTCGTAAAATGTCGTGACCGTCAAGCTCTTCCGAACCCTCCAGTACCTTGATGCGCACGCGCAGGTCATCCAGCGGTGCGCTCAGCGTTTCCATCACGGCCAGAACCAGGCGGGAGGCAAGAATCTTGTTTTCAGCAACCTCTGTTCCCACCAACGCCAGGTCATCCATTTCAAGGCTTTGACTGACAACAGCCAGGGGCGGCAAAAGTGCTTTTTGCCATTGCTTCATGGTGCCGTCAAGCCAGGGCGCACGTGCGCGCTGGTAAATGGTCCAGGCGTCGCGGCGGATCTGCATTTCACGCGACGGTGCGGCCTCATTCATCAGCGTCGTCAACCGCTGCTGAACGGTTGATGCGATCTCCACCATGGCGCGCCCCGAGTCCGCCACAAAACGCTTGCGCGTTTCATGGGCAAGTTGGCTGCGCGCAATTGATGGACCGGTTGCCATGATTCAGAACAGTTTGGACCCTAGACCGTCGCCCCGTCATTGGGGTCGTTCGGATCTCCGCCTTTTTTGACGGCGCCCTTGATCAGGTCTTCACGGGCAATGCCCAACCACATGGCGATGGCCGCCGCCACAAACACCGAAGAGTAAATGCCAAACAAAATACCAATGGTCAGGGCCAGGGCAAAGTAGTGCAGCGTGGCACCGCCGAACAGCAACATGGACAGCACCATGATCTGGGTGCAGCCGTGGGTGATGATGGTGCGGCTGATGGTGGAGGTGATTGCGTTGTCAATGATCTCCACCGTGTTCATTTTCCGGAAGCGGCGAAAGTTTTCGCGAATCCGGTCAAAAATCACCACCGACTCGTTCACCGAATAACCGAGCACGGCCAGCACTGCCGCCAGCACCGGCAGCGAAAACTCCCACTGGAAAAACGCAAAGAACCCGAGAATGATGATGACGTCGTGCAAATTGGCAATGATGGCAGCCACCGCGAACTTCCACTCAAACCGGATGGCGAGGTAGATCATGATGCCAACCACCACAAACGCCAGCGCCTTGAGGCCGTCAGTTGCAAGCTCGTCCCCGACTTGCGGCCCAACGAATTCCGTGCGGCGCATGCTGGCAGAGGGGTCGGCGGCTTTCAAAGCCGCCATAACCTTGTCGCTTTGTTGGGCCGAACTCACGCCCTTGGGCGCGGGCATGCGAATCAGCACATCGCGCGCCGTGCCAAAATTTTGCACCTGCGCATCGGCGAAGCCCAGTGCGGCCACAGTATTGCGCACTGAATTCAAATCGACCGCTTGGGAATAGCTCACCTGCATCAAGGTGCCACCGGTGAACTCAACAGACAGGTGAAGGCCGCGCGAGAACAGGAAAAAAACCGCCGCGAGAAACGTGATCAGCGATATGAGATTGAAAACGAGCGCATTCCGCATGAACGGAATATCGCGTCGAATCTTGAAAAACTCCATCTGAACTTATCCCTTTATTTATTTGTCAGTGCACGCTCACAACGGCACCGCGCATATTTGAACGACACCGAAACTAAGCAATGACGCCAAAACTAACAATTCCATGATTGGCTTCCCTAAACCTCGCTGCCGCAGCTAGACGGGCTTGGCCTGAGTATGAGACTCAGGACGCCACACTGTGCCAATTGACACACTTTTTAACCTATTTTGTTTGCCGTACCACAGGTTTACCAACCCGCGGGAGAAAAACACCCCAGAAAACATGCTGGTCAAAATGCCCAGGCAATGCACCACCGCAAAGCCACGGACCGGGCCAGAGCCAAACGCCAGCAATGCCAAGCCCGCAATCAAGGTCGTCACGTTGGAGTCCAGAATCGTGCCCCACGCCCGGTCATACCCCGCATGAATGGCCGCCTGGGCCGAGGCGCCGTTTCGCAACTCCTCGCGCACCCGCTCGTTGATCAGCACGTTGGCATCAATCGCCATGCCCAGCACCAGCGCCATGGCCGCCATGCCGGGCAGCGTCAGGGTGGCCTGCAGCATGGACAGCACGGCCACCAGCAGCAGCAGGTTAAAGGCCAGCGCGATGCTCGAAAAAGCGCCAAAAAGCATGTAATAAACACACATGAAAGCGACCACGGCCGCAAAGCCCCAGGTGACGCTGTGAAAACCTTTGGCAATGTTCTCGGCCCCCAGACTGGGCCCGATGGTCAGTTCTTCAATGATCTCCATGGGCGCGGCCAGTGAACCGGCGCGCAGCAGCAAGGCCGTGTCGGCGGCTTCAACGGTGGTCATGCGGCCTGAAATCTGCACCCGCCCGCCAGAAATCTCGGACCGGATCACCGGTGCCGTCACCACTTCGCCCTTGCCCTTCTCGAACAGCAAGATGGCCATGCGCTTGCCCACGCTTTCGCGGGTAACGTCCCGGAAAATCCGCGCTCCTTTGGCATCCAGCGTCAGGTGCACTGCAGCCTCTTGCGTCTGGGAATCGAACCCGGGCTGGGCATCCGTCAAGTTTTCTCCGGTCAGGATAACCTGCTTTTTGACGATGACAGCCTGCCCACCGCGCTCCAGAAAACGCTCGGAGCCAAAAGGTACAGCGCCGGTGCCGCCTTCAGCCGCGCGGGCTTCACCGCTCTCATCGACCATGCGCACTTCCAGCGTCGCTGTTCGGCCCAGAATATCCTTCGCCTTGGCAGTGTCCTGCACGCCGGGCAATTGCACCACGATGCGGTCCTGGCCCTGCTGCTGAATCACCGGCTCAGCCACGCCCAGCTCGTTGATGCGGTTGTGCAGCGT
>JANMVO010000076.1:0-19167 GCA_031392805.1 Rhodoferax sp.
GGAGAACTCTGTGGCATTGACCGTTAAAGCGTTCATTGCAAATCCCATCTGTAAATTCTGAAAATCAGTTCATCATATTTTTGCATGCTGCTGGGCATCGGCCTGGTGGCGGTGGCCTGCATCCTGCAGTACCTGCGTGCGGCCAAAATGGCCCGCTGACGCTTGATCCCTGTCCCGACTTCATTCTTGATGCTTCTATAAAAGTAGCAAACTACTTATAGTTGACGAGGGCAACAGCCCATTTTTATAGATAATTTCGGTGGAATCGACGCGCGCCAGCAGCAATCGCTCCATCAAGGGAGCAATCAGTGCCTGGTCAGGGTTGACCAGCAAAACGTGGCGTGATGGCGTATTGGGCACCAGTTCGTCAATTTGGCCCACCCAGTCCAGCGCCGCCAGCGTTTCAAGCACGGGCTCCAGCTGCCCGGCATCCACCTGGAGTGCAATGGACAGGTCGTCGATGGTGAGGCCTTTCGCATCGCTGTCGCGCACCTGGCAGAGCTGCTGCAGTGTCTCAAGGGCCAGTTGAAACTGCCATCCATGCACGCCGGCCCGGCGCGCCACCCCGGCCAGCAGGCTGGGCAAATAGGCTGCAATCACGGCGCCCAGCAACACGATTACCCAGGCCACATAAATCCAGACCAGCAGAATCGGCACAATGGCAAAGGCCCCATACACCATGTTGTAGGTCGGCATCAGGCCGATGTAAATCACCAGCAGCTTTTTGGCAAGCACGATGCAGACCGCTACAAAAATGCCACCCGCCCAGGCGTGGCCCCGCTTCACCTGGGTGTTGGGCACAAAACGGTACAAAGCCGCCATGCCCGCCGCCAGCAAGGCAAACTCCAGCACGCCAAACAAAAGCTGCACACCGCCCGGCAGTGCGCCCACCAGCCCCTTGCTGGATGAAATTGCAAACGACGTCATGGTCAGGCTGGCTCCCAGCATCAGCGGCCCCAGTGTGATGGCGGCCCAGTAAATCAGCACCCTATGCCCCAGCGCCCGGCGTTTGCGCACGCGCCAGATGCTGTTCAGAGTCTGGTCAATCGTTAGTATCAAGGCCAGCGCGGTGCTGAACAGCACCGCCACGCCCACCACGCCCAGCTTGCTGGCTTTGCCTGAGAACTGCGTCAAATAGCCCAGCACCTGGCGTGAAATGTTGTCGGGAATCAGGCTTTCGATCAGCCACTTTTGCAGCACGGCCTGCAGCGTGGAGAACATGGGAAACGCCGTGAACACGGCCAGCGCCACGGTAATCAGCGGCACCAGCGCGATGATGGTGGTGAAGGTCAGGCTGCTGGCGGTCAGCCCCAGCTGGTCGCTGGAGAAGCGCTCACGCAGGGTGTGCGCCGTGCTCTTCCAGGGAAAGTGCGACAAATCTTTCAGCGCGGCTTCAAGCCGCGCGCGCCAGCCCACAGGCTTGGCCGGATTGGAAGGCAGCGGCGATGGCAATGACTGCGGCATGGACGGGGTGAGACTCATGGCCGCTATGATGCCACTCCAATGACATCACAAGACAATAGCGTTAACCTCACCCGCCTGCTGGCGGTGGGCAGCGTGCTGGGCCTGATCGTACTGGGCCTGGCCTGGGAACTTTTCCTGGCACCTGTCAAAACTGGCGGCTCTTTGCTGGCGCTGAAGGTGCTGCCGCTGTGCATTCCGCTGGCCGGGCTGCTGAAAAACCGCATGTACACCTACCGCTGGGTCAGCCTGCTGGTTTGGCTTTATTTCACGGAAGGCGCGGTGCGCGCCTGGAGCGACCGCCCGCCCGGCAATTACCTGGCCATGCTGGAGGTGCTGCTGTGCCTGTTGCTGTTTGTCGCGTGCGCCCTGCATGTGCGCCTGCGTTTGAAGAACGCCCGGGAGGCAGTGGCGGCAAACGCGCCTGCTGGGGGGGTTCAGTCACCATGACGGCTCACGAAGAAATGTCCAATGCGTTGCTCAACCAATTGCGCAACGTGGTGGGCGCTGCCCATGTTCTCACCGACGGCGACCTGAGCGCCTGGGAACTCGATTGGCGCAAGAGAAATAGGGGCAAAGCCCTCGCCGTTGTTCGACCTTTAACTACAGAAGAAGTAGCAAATGTGGTGCAGCTATGCGCGCAGTACCAACCGGCTTTGGGCCTGAGCATCGTGCCCCAGGGCGGCAACACCGGCCTGGTGGCAGGCTCTACGCCCGATGGATCGGGCACCCAGATTGTGCTGAGCCTGCAACGCATGAATACGGTGCGTGCCTTGGATGCGGCCAACCTTAGCATCACGGTGGAGGCCGGTTGCATTTTGCAAAACCTGCAGGAGGCGGCTGCCAGCAAAGGCTATCTGTTCCCCTTGAGTCTGGCCGCTGAGGGCAGTTGCACCATCGGTGGCAATCTGGGCACCAACGCCGGCGGCACGCAGGTGGTGCGCTTCGGCAATGCGCGCCATCTGTGCCTGGGGCTGGAGGTGGTCACCGCGCAGGGCGATATCTGGCACGGTCTCACGGGCCTGCGCAAGGACAACACCGGCTATGACTTGCAGGATCTTTTCATCGGCTCCGAGGGCACGCTGGGCATCATCACCGCCGCCACCCTGAAGCTCTATCCTCTGCCCGCCGTGCAACTCACCGCCTGGGCTGCCGTGCCTTCACTCGATCACGCCGTGACGTTGCTCGGTCTGGCGCACAAGCACCTGGGCGCGGGCTTGACCGGCTTTGAAGTCATGGGCCAGTTTGCCCTGAGCCTGGTGGCGCGGCACTTCCCGCTGCAGCGTGTGCCCCTGTTCGAGCAAACGCCATGGTGCGTGTTGCTGGAAAACGCCGGCCACGAGTCCGAAGCGCACGCCCGCGAGCAGTTTGAGCGCCTGCTGGAAGCCGCACTCGATCAAGGCTGCGTGACGGATGCGGTGGTCGCCGAAAACCTCGCACAGGCCAAGGCCCTATGGCAGGTCCGCGAAAGCATTCCCCTGGCGCAAGCCGATGAAGGCCCCAACATCAAGCACGACATCTCGATTGCGGTGTCGCAGATTGCGGAGTTCGTCCGCGTCACCGATGCCCTGCTGACGCAGGCCCTGCCCGGCGTGCGCCTGGTCAACTTTGGGCACCTGGGGGACGGCAACCTGCACTACAACGTGCAGGCCCCCGAGCGCGGCAACCATGCTTCGTTTTTAATAGCACACGAGCAGGCGGTCAATACCCTGGTGTTTGATTTGGTCGAAAAATTTGGCGGCTCGATATCAGCCGAGCACGGTGTGGGCAGCATGAAGGTGGACAAGCTGGAACACCACAAGTCGCCCGTGGCGCTGAACATGATGCGCGCCATCAAGCGGGCGCTGGACCCCAACAATCTGATGAATCCGGGGCGGGTGGTACGGGTTTGACGGGATTCAGGAACCAACGGGTGTGTGTGTACGCGCAAGCGCTTTATGCGCATGGTAAAGTGCGTATAAATCATGCGCATGATTTCAGGAAAGCTTATGCACACAACATCCGTGGCTCAAAAACGGCCGGTCAATTTGTCCATCAACGCCCGCACGCTGGAGATGGCCAGGGAACTGGGCATGAATTTGTCGAAAACGGTCGATGCCTTTTTGCAGCAAGAAGTCAAACGGCGCTATTGGGAGAAGTGGCGGGACGACAACCGCGAGGGGTTTGAGGCGTACAACGAGCGCATCAGAAAAGACGGGCTACCTCTGGCGAAATACCGCACTTGGGGCAAAAGCCTGGGTGATGGGCGAGTCGAGAAGGGTTGACGATGCCCCGCTTTGACGTCTACCGCAACCCCGACAGCGGCCTGGGGGGTGATTTCCCCTATCTGCTGGACGTGCAGAACACATTTATCGAGGTGGATACACGGGCTGTAGTACCACTCGCCGGGCCGCGCTATTTGACCCGTCTGGTGCGCGACCTGAATCCCGAAGTGATGGTTTCGGGCAAACCTTTTGTCATGCACACATCTGCGATTGGCGCGGTTCCGTCCGGCGAACTGCGCCGGGCGGTGGCCAACATTGCGGATCAGCAAATGGCGATTCAACACGCCCTCGACACGCTCTTCGGTGGCTTCTGAAATGGCAAATGGCAAACTCCGCCCCATCCGCTCCCAGTACGAGGATTTCATGCGCCATGTGTACACCACCGGCGTGGCTAAAACCGACCGCACCGGCACCGGCACGCGCAGCGTGTTTGGCTACCAGATGCGTTTTGATTTGAACGAAGGATTTCCGCTGGTCACGACCAAAAAGGTGTACGCCCGCGCCATCATCCAGGAACTGCTGTGGTTCCTGACCGGGTCAAGCAACAACAACTGGCTCAAAGAACGCGGCGTCACCATCTGGGACGAATGGGCCAAGCCCGATGGTGACCTGGGCCCGGTGTATGGCGCGCAGTGGCGCAGCTGGCCGACGCCGGATGGGGGGCACATCGACCAAATTGCCGAGGTCATCAAAACCCTCAAGACCAACCCCGATTCGCGGCGAATCATCGTGAGTGCGTGGAATGTGCCGGAAATTCCCAAAATGGCGCTAGCCCCTTGCCACGCGCTGTTTCAGTTTTATGTGGCACCACCGCTCGCTCCAGGCGAGCGCGGAACCTTGTCCTGCCAACTCTACCAGCGCAGTGCGGACATCTTTCTGGGCGTGCCTTTCAACATCGCCAGCTACGCGCTGCTGACCCATATGGTTGCGCAGCAGTGCGACTTGAACGTGGGCGATTTCATCTGGACCGGCGGCGACTGCCATATCTACAGCAACCACCATGAGCAGGTTGAACTGCAATTGAGCCGCGCGCCCTTGGCCTACCCCCTGCTGCACATCAAACGCAGGCCGGAATCGATCTTCGACTATCAGTTTGAGGACTTCGAGGTGCAGGATTACCAAAGCCATGCGGCCATCAAGGCACCAGTCGCGATTTAAAAACATCGCTGCCTGCCGATGCCTGATTTCGTCCACATGAAGCTTCACCTCATCTTCGCCCGCGCCGCCAACGGCGTCATCGGCAACCACGGCGCCCTGCCCTGGCATCTACCCGAAGACATGGCGCATTTCAGGCGCACCACCATGGGCTGCCCGGTCATCATGGGGCGCAAGACGTGGGACTCGTTGCCGGCCAAATTCAGGCCTTTGCCAGGCCGGCTCAATGTGGTGGTGACGCGCCAGACTGATTGGCACGCAGAGGGTGCGCTGCGGGCCAATTCAGTGGCGCAGGCGCTTGAACTTTGCTCAGCCAAAGGCAACTTAGGGAATGACGCGCGGCTTGATTCTGGCCGTCATGCTGGCATTGATTCAGGCGCAGGCCCGACCGACGCCTGGGTCATCGGCGGCGCCGGGATTTACGCCCAGGCATTGCCGCTGGCATCCAGCGCCGTGGTGACAGAAATCGATGCTGATTTTGACGGGGACGTTTTTGCGCCACAATTCGGGCCGCAGTGGACAAAAACTGAAGGCTTGCCCCAGGTGTCGTCCACCGGTTTGAAATTTACTTTTGCAACCTATCGCCACATCATTGGCAACACTACAGGAGATTGATATGTCTGGAGCAGGTTTTCACGTCCACGGCCCCCACGATCACGCGCTGGAGCACGCCGCGCAAGGCGAGCATGCCGACCATGGCGACCACGCCTCGGGCGGCATGATCAACCAGATTGCCATGTTCACCGCGATGGTGGCCACCGTGGGCGCCATATTTTCTTACATGGGCGGGGCCACACAGGCCAACGCCGGCCTTTACAAGAACAACGCCGCCATCAAGAAAACCGAAGCCTCCAACCAATGGAATTACTTCCAGAGCAAGAGCACCAAACAGTCGCTGGCCGAGCTGTCGCGCGACCTGTCTGCGGACGATAAAAAAGCCACCTACCAGGGCAAAATGGACCGCTACGAAAAGGAAAAAGGGGAGATCAAGGCGGTGGCCGACAAAATGGAAGCCGAGGCCACCCAGTGGGACAAGCAGAGCGACGAGCAGATGCACCAGCACCACCGCTGGGCGCAGGCCACCACGGTGTTGCAGGTTGCGATTGCCTTGGCGGCGATTGCCCTGCTGACCAAAAAGAAGTGGGTCGAGTACGCCATGTTTGGCGTGGCGGGTGCCGGCAGTTTGGTAGGTATTTTGGCAATGCTACATATTTAGTAGCTATAAACGAATACTACATAAGGGCTAGAGGCCGATTTGATGGTGAAAAACCGGTCATTTACAGAATTTTGACATGAAACTCGCCACCTGGAACATCAACTCCCTCACGGTGCGGCTACCGCAGGTGCTTGACTGGTTGAGTGCCAATCCGGTGGACGTGCTGGCGCTGCAAGAGCTGAAGTTGACGGATGACAAGTTTCCGGTGCAGGCCTTCACGCAGGTGGGCTATGCAGCCCAGTGGTTCGGCCAGAAGACCTACAACGGCGTGGCCCTGCTGTCGCGCAAGACTGTTACCAGCGTGGTTAAAAATATTCCAGGTTTTGAGGACGACATGGCTCGCGTGATCAGCGCCACCGTGGCTTCTGATGCGGGCGACATCCGGGTGATTGGCGGCTATTTCCCAAATGGGCAGGCACCCGGCACCGACAAGTTCGAGTACAAAATGGCGTGGCTCAAAGGCCTGCGTGATTGGGTGAAGGCCGAGCTGGCAACCCATCCCAAACTTGTCTTGATGGGCGACTACAACATCACCTTTGACGATGCCGATGTGTGGGACCCCATCGGCATGAAAGACCAGATTCACTGCACGGATGAAGAGCGCTACCACCTGCGCGCGCTGATTTCCATGGGCTTGCATGATTCATTCCGCCTTTTTGAGCAGCCTGGCAAAAGCTACTCATGGTGGGACTACCGCGACTCTGGATTTCGGCGCAACCACGGCTTGCGCATTGACCATATTCTTGTCAGCCCCGCGCTCAAGCCCTTGGTCAAAGCTTGCTCGATAGACAAGATACCGCGTAAAAACGAGCGCCCCAGCGACCACGCGCCGGTCGTGCTGGAATTGCTGCTGTAATTCCATTTCCATTTCAATCGGATAGGTCGTTGCACCTCCTAGCCGTGCTATAGCACTGTCTTCGTCGGTGCGCCTACTCTCCGATTGAAATGGAAACGGAATAACTGATTCTGCAACTGGAGCCAGAACCCCGGCCAGCGCGCAGGCCGTTGTTCCAGCAGATTTACTCCAGGCCCAGTTCCTGAATCTTGCGGGTGATGGTGTTGCGACCAATACCGAGCCTTTGCGCAGCCTCAATTCGCCGGCCCTTGGTATTGGCCAGTGCTGTCATGATCAGCCGGGATTCAAACCGGCGCGTCAGGGTGTCCCACACATCATGCCGGCCGGCGGCCAGCAGAAGCACGGCCTCGGCCTCCAGGCCCAGTTCCCAGCTGGCACCACCGGTGAGCTGCGAAATGGCAGCATGGCCGGGCGCCAGCGCGGCAGGTGGGAGGCCATCAAAAACCATAGGGGGTGGTTTAAGCCCGGTGCCCAAATCTGCAGTGGATGCCAGCACCAAGGGCAGCTCTGACGTGGATTCATGCGCAGTTGGGGCTGCCATCGTACCAGCGCGATCTGGCAAACTGCCAGTGCTCCCGATCACTTCGGGCGGCAGGTCCTTGGGCTCAATCACCTGGGCCGGGGCCATCACGGTCAGCCAATGGCAAATATTCTCCAGTTGACGCACATTGCCGGGGAATGAAAACGCCGCCAGCCAGGCCAGCGCTGCATCTGAAATGCGTTTGGGCTCGACACCCAGTTGCTGGGCGCTGGTGTGCAGAAAGTGGCGCGTCAGCATGGCGATGTCTTCACGGCGCTCGCGCAAGGCTGGCAGGCGCAGACGGATGACGTTCAAGCGGTGAAACAGGTCTTCGCGGAACGCACCGTCCTTGACTCGCTGTTCCAGGTTCTGATGGGTGGCGGCAATCACGCGCACGTTGGCTTTCACGGCACTGTGGCCGCCGACGCGGTAAAAGTTGCCGTCTGACAGCACGCGCAGCAGGCGGGTCTGCAAATCAAACGGCATGTCGCCAATTTCATCAAGAAACAAGGTGCCGCCATCGGCCTGCTCAAAGCGGCCACGGCGCATGGTCTGTGCCCCCGTGAAGGCGCCACGTTCGTGGCCAAACAGTTCCGACTCCAGCAAGTCTTTCGGAATCGCCGCTGTGTTGATGGCCACAAACGGCCCGTTGGTGCGCGGCGAATGCTTGTGCAGGGCGCGCGCCACCAATTCTTTGCCAGAACCCGATTCGCCGGTGATCATTACTGTGACGTTGCTCTGGCTCAGGCGCCCAATGGCGCGGAAAACATCCTGCATCGCGCTGGCCTGGCCCAGCATCTCGGGCGCGTCTGCCATGCGCTCTTCACTGACTTCTTCGCGCTGGCTTTCTTCTACCGCGCGGCGGATCAATTCCACCGCTTTGGGCAGGTCAAACGGCTTGGGCAGGTACTCAAACGCACCGCCCTGGAATGCCGACACCGCGCTGTCCAGGTCAGAAAACGCGGTCATGATGATGACAGGCAAACCAGGGTGCTTGGCTTTGACTTTGTCGAGCAGATCCAGCCCTGATCCGCCCGGCATGCGGATATCGCTCACCAGGATTTGAGGCCCTTCTTCGTCATTGGCGTCGTTCAGGGCGGCAATCACATCTTTCGGGTTGGTGAAGCTGCGGGTACGCAGGTTTTCGCGCAACAGCGCCTTCTCCAGAACGAAGCGAATGGACTGGTCATCATCTACTATCCAGATCGGCTTCATATATGTTGTCATCCCGGTTGGGGCGGCCTGGCACAAGTCAAGGCAGCGGTATCAATATCTGAAAGTCAGTACGCCCCGGCACGCTATCACACTCGATCGATCCATGATGCTGCTGAACAAAGGTTTGCGCCAGTGTCAGCCCCAGGCCGGAGCCGCCTTCCCGGCCCGACACCAGGGGATAAAAGATGCGCTCCTTGATCGAGTCTGGCACGCCAGGCCCGTTGTCAATGACATGCAATTCCAGTGCCAGCCGGTAGCGCTGTTTGCCAAACGTGATTTGGCGCACCACGCGCGTGCGAAACGTAACCTTTGCGTCACCCGCTGCAATCTGCTCAACCAGCGCCTGGCAGGCATTGTGCGCAATGTTAAGCACCGTCTGGATCAGTTGCTCGCGGTCCCCACGAAACTCGGGGATCGAGGTGTCATAGTCGCGCACCACTAACAGGCCTTTGGGAAATTCGGCCAGAATCAGCGAGCGCACCCGTTCACAAACCTCGTGGATATTGACGTCCCCCACGAGATGTGGGTGCCGGTGTGGCGCCAGCAGCCGGTCCACCAGGGTTTGCAGGCGGTCCGCCTCGCGAATAATGACCTGGGTATATTCGGTCAATTCACGCGATTCGATCTCCATCTCCAGCAACTGGGCGGCGCCGCGAATGCCGCCCAGCGGGTTTTTAATTTCATGCGCCAGGTTGCGGATCAGTTCCTTGTTGGCCTGCGCCTGATCGGCCAGACGCTCTTCGCGGTCTTGGCGCGCCTGCTGCTCCAGCGGCAGCAATTCCACCACAATCTCAAAGGGCGCTTCGGTCTGCGTCACGATCACGTGCACGGGTGTGGCGTCATGGTTCAGACGTTTCAGCCAGGCGTCATAGCGCAAGGCCGCAAATTCGTTGCCGCCGGCACCTTCCAGGGCATTGCTCAGAACATGGGGCTCGGTAAAGCTATCAGGAAAATGTGAGCCTTGAATCGTTCGCCGCGAAGATCCCAGCGCGTCTTCCAGCGCCGAGTTGGCAAACAAAACCGTGCCATCGCTGTGAACCACAGCCACCAGCGTGGCCAGCAGATCGAAGGAGTGAAATCGGGCTGCCGCAGACACGGCTTTGGCTGCGACCGGCAGGCGCTGCGGCGTCTTGGGGATGGCTGGCTTGATCAAGCCGCCTATTTTGCCCCAGACACCCCGGCACCGCCTGACGCCGCCCCGCCCACCCGCCCCAACTCGCGCCGGATACCGGCAATGTCGCTTTCGTTGCGCACCAGGCTGGCCTTGAGCTCGGCCACCCGATCCAGGTATTTCTGGTAATTGCGGGCTTCGCCACCCTGTTTTTCGGGCTCACCATTGTTGTACTCACGGGTCAACTCGGTTTGCCGCGCTTCTGCCTTCTTGAGTTCGGACTCAAGGATCTGCCTTGCGTCGGAGTCACGTGAACGCTGGTCACCCGCATCCACCCGCTGGCCAGCCTGCGACGCCGCAGTTACCTTGACGGGCTGCGCCGCAACCACAGCCGGACGCGTGCCTTGCACGACAGTGACGTTTCCGCCTTCCAGCGGCTTGCAGCCGCGGGCCTTGGGGTCCGCGAGGGAATTGGTGTAGTAATTATGGTCACACCGGTACAGGCGCTCCTGCGCATGGCTGTTTGCTACAAACACTGTAGTAAAAAGTGACACGGCAAAAGGCGCGGCGAAGGAAATCAAAGAACCATATTTCATACTATTTCCAAGCATCAAAAATGCAGGGACGGTCTTGTAGTATGCGTCAAATAGCCAGCTAAGCAAATCCAAGGGGTAAGCCGCAAAGAAAAAGAACGGCCTGAGCCGTTCTTTTTAGGCGACAAATTGCAGGAATTTGCCGCAATTAGCTGAACTGCAGTACGCAGATCAGAGCGAGTAATACATATCAAACTCAATCGGGTGGGTGGCCATGCGCAAGCGCGTGACTTCGCCCATTTTCAGCTCGATGTAGGCGTCCAGCAGGCTGTCGGTGAACACACCTCCTTTGGTCAGGAAGCTGCGGTCTTCATTGAGGCAATCCAGCGCCTGGTCCAGGCTGTGGCAGACGGTTGGTATCTTGGCATCTTCCTCGGGCGGCAGATGGTACAAGTCTTTGGTGGCGGCTTCACCGGGGTGAATCTTGTTCTCAATGCCATCCAGACCGGCCATCAGCAACGCAGCGAAACCCAAATACGGATTCATCAGCGGATCGGGGAAACGCGCCTCAATGCGGCGACCACGCGGGTTAGCCACATACGGAATGCGAATCGACGCCGAACGGTTTTTAGCCGAATATGCCAGCTTGACCGGTGCCTCATAACCGGGCACCAGACGCTTGTAGCTGTTGGTGCCGGGGTTGGTGATGGCGTTCAATGCGCGGGCGTGCTTGATGATGCCGCCCACGTAGTACAACGCCGTGTCTGACAAGCCTGCATAGCCGTCACCGGCAAAAATGTTCTTGCCATCTTTGCTGATGGACTGGTGCACGTGCATGCCGCTGCCGTTGTCGCCAACGATTGGCTTGGGCATGAAGGTGGCGGTTTTGCCGTAGGCGTTGGCCACGTTTTGCACCACGTATTTCAGGATTTGCACCCAGTCGGCGCGCTGCACAAGTGTGCTGAAACGGGTGCCGATTTCGTTCTGGCCAGCGCCGGCCACTTCGTGGTGGAACACTTCAACCGGAACGCCCAGGCCTTCAAGGATCAGGGACATCTCAGCGCGCATATCTTGCATGCTGTCAACCGGTGGCACCGGGAAATAGCCGCCCTTGACCGTAGGGCGGTGGCCGCGGTTGCCGCCTTCAATTTTTTTGCCGGAGTTCCAGGGCGCTTCGTACTCGTCAATCTTGAAAAAGGTGCCCGACATGTCAGTGTTCCAGCGCACGTCGTCAAAAATGAAGAACTCTGGCTCGGGGCCAAAATTGGCAGTGTCGCCAATACCGGTTGCCTTGAGGTAGGCTTCAGCGCGTTTACCCACCGAACGCGGGTCGCGGTCATAGGCCTTGCCGTCGCTGGGTTCGACCACGTCGCAACTCATGAACAGCGTAGTTTCTTCAAAAAACGGGTCAATGTTGGCCGTGTTGGGGTCGGGCATCAACTGCATGTCAGAGGCTTCAATGCCCTTCCAGCCCGCGATGCTGGAGCCGTCAAAGGCGTGCCCTGAGGTGAATTTGTCTTCGTCGAAGTGGGAAACCGGCACGGTGACGTGCTGCTCTTTGCCACGGGTATCGGTGAAGCGGAAGTCAACAAACTTGACTTCGTTTTCTTTCACCATCTTGATCACGTCTGCGACGCTCTTAGCCATCAAATACTCCTGTTAAAAAATTGTAAAAAAAGCTTACCTGGGAATGAATGCAGTTTTTATGCCATGCCGGACATCTGGGCATTTCTGCTCGTGCTGACATTTTGCCCTGACTTTGGGTCTGTTTTTGTACCAGCCGATCAATGCCACGCGGGAACAGAATAATTAGATTGCACAATTTCAGTGCGCGTCAATAAACGCACCAAAATAATGCATTTTTTAACTCCGCACCACTTCAGGGCCGAGCTTGGCATTGAATTTTTCCAGCCCTTTGAGCAGCGCCGGATACGCGCCATCCACCAAGCCGGGCGAGCCCTTGACCCCCAATTCAATGTGGCGTCCGTATTGCGGATGGTCCACGCTGGGCAGGCTGAACACCTTCACGCCAACGTGCAGGCGCTCAATGTCTTCCATCAAGGGCGTGAGCGTTGCCTCCATCGCACCATACACAATGACAGATTTTTCGATCCAGGCCGCCGTCTGGAACAGGTGTCGGTAATGAGTTTCCAGCACCCACTCCATCATCGGCCACGCCATGACTGGAAAGCCTGGGACGAAGTGGACAGTGCCAACCGTGAATCCGGGAATCTTGTTGTAGGGGTTGGGAATAATCTGCGCACCTACTGGAAACACGCCCATGTTCAGGCGGTGCATGTTGTCGGGGTGATCAGGCTCGTACGCGGTGCCCTGCTCTTTTGCGGTGTCTCGCATGCGTTCGCGAATCAGCGCTTCCGCCTGCGGGTGCAAGGCCAGTTCGCAGCCCAGCGCCTTCGCCGCACACTGGCGCGTGTGGTCGTCGGGCGTGGCACCAATGCCGCCGGTACAGAACACAACGTCCGCCGACTCATAAGCACGCTTCAAGGTGGCGGTGATTCGCGCAGGCGAATCGCCCACGTACTCTGCATAGTCAAGCGCAAGACCGCGCGCGCCCAGCAGTTCGATCACCTTGGGCAGGTGTTTGTCGGCGCGTTTGCCAGACAGGATTTCATCGCCAACGATGATGAGGCCAAATTGCATGGTTATTTTGAAAATTATTGCGGGAATTTTGTAAAATCGAAGGGCAGTGGGCCAGTGGGTTTATTGCCGGTGATCTGCGGTAACGTGTTAATTACGATTGATTGAACAGCTTCTGGTCCTTTGGGTGGGGAAAGTATCACACTGTTTTGTCTGCGTAGCTGTTCCAGCGCCGCCAGCGTGTAATGCGCAAACCACAGCGACGAGAAGGCAAACACCAGCGTGTATATCCAGATCGCCACCGGTACCAGGATCGGCGCCATGCCAATGAAAATGGCACCCGATGCCCAAAGCAGACTGGGGGCGGCACCCAGGTAGCCACTGATGACACCAATGCTGAGAAGACTGGCGCGGTGGTCGCGAAATATCTGTCGGCGCTCATCGCTGCTGGCATGGTCTGCCAATGAGTCGTAGGACATCACCCGGTACGTCAGCCAGCCCCAGATCAGCGGCGGCAACACCAGAATCAACGGGGGAATCAGCCACAGTGGAATGGACACCAGCAGCACGATGGCGGCAAGCAAAGTGGAGCCCAGGGACCAGAGCACGCTGGCGGCAATTGAGCCGCCTTTTTTGCGCTCGAGCACCGGAAAGCGTCGCTCGGCCACCAGCGCCACCATGGCCGGGGTCATCAGCCAGGCCACAAACAGCAGCGCGGCAATCACAATGACGGGAATCGCCAGAAACAGAACCACCACCGGCGCCAGCACCATGCGCAGGCTGGACAGACCCAGGCCCTCCAGCCAGGTAATCAGGGTGTTGACCAGATCGAAACTCTCCAAACTGGTGCGCACCGCGACCAGCGCCGTATCCCAAAAGAAATAGCCCAGCCCAAGCGATATCGCCACCATGATGATCAGTGGCAGTATCGACAGGGCAATCACCCTGGGGTGCAGGCAGTACATTGCCGCACGCCAAAAAGAATCAACCAGTTTGTTCATGGGCTAAAGCATAACCCGACAGGCGGGTTAAACAGGTTTCGAGCGAATTGGCGTCGAAACTTGCAAGAAATGGCAACTGGAACGTAACGAGCGTTTTAAGGAGGGGTGGCGGTACCACCCCAGGCAATGCCATAACGCAACAACGTCCATGTCCACTTGGACACGGGATGAGAAGGACGGGTATTGCCAGTCAGATCACGCACTGGCCTGCCGCGCAGCATTTCAAGTGTGATGGACTTGGGGACATCGGCGTTGGGTTTGCAAGACCAATTGCGTCCGTCCGAGATCACGCATTGTGTGAACTTGCCGGTCGGGTCCGACGCCACACCCACAGTCCAGAAGAAAACCTCGCTGTGTGCCTTCAGTGCACGAAAACGGAAGCGTTCAGCCGCCACCAGTTTGCCCGTACAGCGATTTCCCACCCATGCTCCGTTGTCACACCCCGCCGTGTAGATGGTTCGCTCGCCTTGCAGGGTAATGAAATCTGCACCCCACACTGCCGCAGCAACAGCGGCGACAAAAGGCAGCAAAATCAGCCATTTTCGAGTCACAACAAAACCTTAAAAAGCGCTTAAGTAATTTCAAAAAAAATAGCCATACAAACCAACGACCTAAAAATCAAGTTTATTCGGCACGGAGTCCGGGCGGGGCGACTGGATCTCTAGCATCCAAAAAGACCTCATTTTGGCTCCATGGATAATTTTGCTTACGCCGTGCTCTTTTTATAATTGGCGATTCCGTCAATTATTTCCTGTTTGGCCGCGTCTGCGCCTTCCCAACCCAGAATCTTGACCCACTTACCCTCCTCCAGGTCTTTGTAGTGCTCAAAAAAATGGGCGATGGTTTTCAGACGCAGCGGGTTCAGGTCTTCCGGTTTTTGCCATTGCGTGTAAATTGACAGGATTTTGTCGATCGGCACCGCCAGAACTTTGCCGTCCTCGCCGGCTTCATCCTCCATTTTGAGAATGCCAATCGGGCGGCACGTCACCACCACGCCGGGTATCAACGGCACCGGTGTGATCACCAGCACGTCCACCGGGTCGCCATCACCGCTGATGGTCTTGGGAACGTAGCCGTAGTTGGTGGGGTAGTGCATGGAAGTGCTCATGAAGCGGTCCACAAAAATCGCGCCCGTCGCCTTATCGACCTCATACTTGACAGGGTCTGCGTTCATCGGGATCTCAATGATCACGTTAAAAGAATCAGGCACATTGTTGCCGGGAGTGACGTTGTCAAGGGACATGGTGGTTCTTTTGGGTTGGTTTAAATCAGCGGTAGCCTAGGATTAACCCTGATTTTACGCGCGCGAATCTTGCGCATTCGAAGAATCAGACATTTTCACGGTACAGTGCGCCGGTTGGCCAATTGTCTGCGTTGCTCGCTTGAGTGCGCTTGTGAGGAAGCAACGCAGCGGGAGCGTCGCATGCGTTGCACTCCACTTCAGCGAAACAACGACAGGAGATTTTTATGACAGGCAACTCAGCGCTTATTTTGGCGCTTGTATGCGGTCTCATCGCCGTGGCTTACGGCTTTTGGGCGCGTAGCTGGATACTTTCCCAGGATGCAGGCAACGCCCGGATGCAGGAAATTGCAGCCGCCATTCAAACCGGTGCTGCGGCCTATCTGGCCAGGCAATACAAAACCATCACCATGGTCGGCGTGGTGCTTGCCATCCTGATTTACCTTTTCCTGGGGTCGCTTTCGGCCATTGGCTTTGTGATTGGTGCGGTGCTCTCGGGTGCCTGCGGCTTCATAGGCATGAACGTTTCGGTTCGCGCCAACGTGCGCACGGCACAAGCGGCCACAAGGGGCATCGGCCCGGCACTGGATGTCGCGTTTAGAGGCGGTGCCATTACCGGCATGCTGGTGGTGGGTCTGGGGCTGCTCGGCGTCACCGCCTTTTACTGGTTTCTGGTAGGCAACGGCAACCTGACACCTGACAAAAATCTGGCCAAATTGCTCGACCCGCTGATTGGTTTTGCTTTTGGCTCGTCGTTGATCTCGATCTTTGCACGTTTGGGCGGCGGCATTTTCACCAAAGGCGCTGACGTCGGTGCCGACCTGGTGGGCAAAGTTGAAGCCGGCATTCCGGAAGATGACCCACGCAACCCGGCGGTGATCGCCGACAACGTGGGTGACAACGTGGGCGACTGCGCTGGCATGGCGGCCGACTTGTTCGAGACCTATGCTGTGACACTGATTGCCACCATGGTGCTGGGTGCCCTGCTGGTCAAAGGTGCCGGTACTGCAGCCGTGGTTTATCCGCTGGCACTCGGTGCCGTGTCCATCATTGCCTCCATCATTGGCTGCTTCTTCGTCAAGGCCTCGCCTGGCATGAAGAATGTGATGCCTGCCTTATACAAAGGTCTGGCGGTCGCTGGCGTGCTGTCGCTCATCGCGTTTTACTTTGTCACCACCTGGTTGATGCCTGACAACGCGATCAAGGCCGCAGGCACCCAGATGGCGCTGTTTGGTGCCTGTGCCGTGGGCCTGGTGTTGACGGCAGCCCTGGTATGGGTGACCGAGTACTACACCGGCACGCAGTACGCACCGGTCAAGCACATCGCGCAGGCTTCCACCACCGGCCACGGCACCAACATCATTGCCGGTCTGGGTGTGTCCATGCGCTCGACCGCCTGGCCCGTGATCTTTGTGTGCATTGCCATTTGGGTATCGTTTCATCTGGCGGGTCTGTACGGTATTGCCATTGCGGCGACTTCCATGCTCAGCATGGCAGGCATCGTTGTCGCACTGGATGCCTATGGCCCCATTACCGACAACGCAGGCGGTATTGCCGAGATGTCCGAAATGCCAAAGAGCGTGCGCGATGTGACCGACCCCCTGGACGCGGTGGGCAACACCACCAAGGCCGTGACCAAAGGCTATGCCATCGGTTCCGCCGGTCTGGCCGCTCTGGTGCTGTTTGCCGACTACACCCACAAGCTCGAAGCCTACGGTCGCGCCATCAGCTTTGATTTGAGCGATCCGATGGTGATCATCGGCCTGTTCATCGGCGGCATGATTCCTTACCTCTTCGGTGCCATGGCGATGGAAGCCGTGGGCCGCGCTGCGGGCGCTGTCGTCGTTGAGGTGCGCCGCCAGTTTCGCGAGATCAAAGGAATCATGGAAGGCACTGCCAAGCCCGAATACGGTCGTGCCGTGGACATGTTGACGACCGCTGCCATCAAGGAAATGATGATTCCTTCATTGCTGCCTGTGGTCGTGCCAATTTTGGTGGGCTTGCTGCTGGGCCCGGCCGCTTTGGGTGGGATGTTGATGGGTACCATCGTGACCGGTTTGTTTGTCGCGATTTCGATGTGCACCGGTGGCGGTGCTTGGGACAACGCAAAAAAATACATTGAAGACGGCCATCACGGTGGCAAGGGTTCTGAGACCCACAAGGCGGCGGTGACCGGCGACACCGTGGGCGACCCATACAAAGACACGGCTGGCCCGGCGGTCAATCCGCTGATCAAGATCATCAATATTGTGGCGCTGTTGATCGTGCCGGTGATGATGCAGGTGCACGGGAGTGCGGCCACGCCAGTGGCTGTGGCCGCTGTGGCGACCACAGCGGCAATAACGGGCACTGCGGTCACAACGGCAACTGCGGTTTCCACTGAAAACGTGACGGCAAAGTCTGATGCAGCCATGGCCAGCGCAGCCACAGGAGCGTCGGACTCAGTCTCGCTCAAGGTGGAAGGTGGCGTGGTCAAATTCTACTTTGCCAATGGCAAGGCTGACCTGGCAGCAGGTGGAAAAGACGCCTTGGTCGATGTCGTCAAAGGTGTTCTTGCCGGTAAAAAGGCCGTCCTCAGCGGCTTCGTCAGCGCTTCCGGCGATCCCGTCAAAAACGCAGAGCTGGCCAAGCAGCGTGCCTTTGCAGTGCGCGATTTACTGAAGATTGTGGGTGTTCCAGAAGACCGCATTGAACTCAAAAAACCGGAGGATATCAAGGCCGGCGCAACCAGTGACGAAGAAGGCCGCCGCGTCGAGGTAACTTTGATGTAATTTGCAGCGCCCGCGTAGTGACATAAAGCCCGCATTTGCGGGCTTTATTTTGCGCCTGGCATAGGTACATTCCTGCGGGCGCAAGTCCCGCCGTAATTCCGTTTCCATTTCAATCGAAGAGTAGCAACTGTGTTCAAAATCAAGCTACTTTTGCAATATTTTCATGTTTCATGTCCTGTGTATAAGTGCGGCTAAAAGCGTGTCCTGAGCGCACGACTGCGTTCATGATGACCAGCAGCTTGTGCATACACGCCACGATGACGACCTTAGAGGCTTTGCCCTGGGCCTTGAGCTTTTGGGCGAACTCTTTGATGACGCTCTCGTATCTCATGGCACTCAGGGTGGCCATGTACAGGGCCGACCGCAGTGCGCCACGTCCACCCCAGGTTACGCGCTTTCCTTTGAACTTGCCACTGTCACAGTTCAGCGGCGCAACGCCCGCCAACTTGGAGATTTCCCGCGCACTCAAATCCCCCAACTCAGGCAGCATGGCCATCAGTGCCGCCTGGGTGCCCGCTCCTACGCCCTTGATGCCTTTGAGCAGCGCCAGCTTGGGCGCAAAGTGCTCGTCCAGCGAACGGGCAATGTCGTCATCAAGCAATGCGATTTGACGCGCCAGCACCTGCAGCATTCGCGCCAGGCTCTTGTGCTGGGACTTGTGCGCCGTGGCCAGCCGATTTTGCTCTGCAACCTTCATTTGCATGAGCTGACCGCGACGCATCACCAATGCCTGCAGCAAGGTCTGACTCTGCGTGGGCATTTTGAACAACATGCGCGGGGCACGTCCGCTGTCATGCAAGGTCTGCGCAAAGTGCGACAGCACCTTGGCATCCAGCGCGTCGGTCTTGGACAGATACCCCATGGCCTTGGCAAAATCGCGCGCCTGACGCGGGTTGACCACGATCACCGCAACGTCTGCCAGACACAATGCCAATGCACACTCACGCTCCAAGCCACCGGTGGCCTCCAGCAAAATAACCCCAATCGGTGGGCCACACTTTTTGACCAACGCCACCAACTGGGCAATGCCCGCCGTGGTGTTGTCCAGCACTTGCGTTTTGGATGTTTTATCCAGCGCCACTTCCAGCGTAGCCTTGGATACATCGATGCCAATGAAGAGTTTGTCAGAGTTGTCCATCATTCCCATCCTTGTGAATACGAGGTCTTTGCCCGCTGGCAGACAAAAAGTCCGTCAACAAGAAAAGCCAGCCAGCAACTGTTCGGGT
>JANMVO010000570.1:0-5769 GCA_031392805.1 Rhodoferax sp.
GTGTCGTCGGGCAACCGTATGGTCAAGGTGCTCATTTCCATTCCTCCAAACATTGCGCGGGTGTCAGCACCCGCAGGTTTCCTAAACGCAAGTCGCCACCACGCAGGTCTCGCAAATTGTGGGTCACGATGGCCAACGCCCCACCGGCAAGTGCGAGCCCGATCAAATGCTTGTCTGCCTCATCAGGCAAATTGGGCCGCCAGCCGCAATACACCGTAACCCATCGCCCCTTTAGGGCCAACGCCGCCAATACTTGACGCCGCTCGTCTGCCGTTGTGGCCTCGCCCCATACCGCACGGTCAAGCAAGTCCTGGTATTCCATCCAGAGGGCATTGCCAAACAATGGCTGCAAGATGCCTCCCAAAGCCCGGCGCAACACCGCACGTGACGCGCCACCGGCGGAGCGCAGGCCCGATGGGCTCGTCCCTCTTGCTGTGGAGCTAAATCAACACGCCAGTCAAGCCGCCAGTCACCGCGCCGGGGGACGCGTGCCAGTCCCTCAATCTGGACAGAACCATAGCGAGTGAGGCGCAATTTACTTTCAAACTCTACATGCTACATTTATAATAGCTATCCGATGTTATTTCACAAGGGCTAGCGGCTATTTTGTCTCGAAAATGGCGGCCGCTGGCAAAAACAGCGCTAGGCGCACTGTGGCTTTAGCGGCATGATGCATTCCATCAAGATTTAACGGGACGGTGACAACTGGATGGCAACTCTTATTCCTGCAATCGGCACGTGTGTCTCGCGCATGACCGGTGGCGAGCGCCGCCTGGCTGAGCGGCTTGAGCAAAAGCTCGACGACGACTACCTGCTCTGGTATGACGTGCCGATTGGCGCGAAATTGGCCCACCCCGATTTTGTGGTGATGCACCCGCGGCGCGGGCTGCTGGTGCTGGAGGTGAAAGACTGGCGACCCGCCACCATCCAGCGTGCCGACAGGCAGACTTGGGACATCCTGCCCAACGGCATTCCCAAAACCGTCATCAACCCGCTGGAGCAAGCCCGCCAATACGCCCATCACGTCATCAACGCACTGGAGCGCGACCCCCAACTGGTGCAGGCCGACGACGGCCCTCACAAGGGCAAACTGGCCTTCCCCTGGAGCTACGGCGTGGTGCTGCCCAACATCACGCGCAAACAGTTCGACGCAGCCGGGCTGCGCCACGCCATCGAGCCGCAGCGCGTCATCTGCCAGGACGAAATGCTGGAATCAGCAGACGCTGAAGACCTGCAAAGCCGCCTGTGGGGCATGTTCCCCTACATGATGCGCGGCGTCATGTCGCTGCCGCAACTGGACCGCGTGCGCTGGATCATGTTCCCCGAGCTGCGCGTGCAAATGCAGGGCGCGCTGTTTGATGACCCGTTTAGCGACAGCGACGCAGACGCCGCGCTACCCGGCATCATGCAGGTGATGGACCTGCAGCAGGAGCAACTGGCGCGCAGCCTGGGCGACGGCCACCGCGTGATTCACGGCGTCGCCGGGTCGGGCAAAACCATGATCCTCGGCTACCGCGCCGAGTACCTGGCCCGGGCCAGCACACCCGCCTCCAAACCCATCCTGGTTCTTTGCTACAACGAGCCGCTGGCGGTCAATCTGGCCGCCATCATGCAAGCCAAGGGCCTGTCTGCCAGGGTGCATGCGCGGCATTTTCACAAATGGTGCCGCGACCAGCTGGTGGCCTTTGGGCAAACTCTGCCTGCGTCGCATATGCCGGTGGGCGAGAAGATGGACGAGATGGTGACGCGCGTCATCCGGGGTGTGAACCGCAAACAAATTCCCAGCGGCCAATACCAGGCCATCCTGATCGACGAAGGCCACGACTTCGCCCCCGAATGGCTCAAGCTGGTCACGCAGATGGTGGACCCCACCACCAACAGCCTGCTGCTGCTGTATGACGATGCCCAGAGCATCTATGAACGCTCGCGCACCAAACAATTCAGCTTCAAAAGCGTGGGCGTGCAGGCGCAGGGCCGCACCAGCATCCTGAAAATCAATTACCGCAACACCCAACAAATCCTGCAGACCGCCAGCCTGATTGCCGCCGACCTGCTGACCGCCGACGACCAGGACGACGACGGCATTCCCCTGCTGCACCCCATCAGCTGCGGGCGCGAAGGCGAAGCCCCGCTGATCATCCGCCTGCCCACCCTGCGCGATGAAGCCAACAGGATTGCCGAATTGCTGAGTGACGCCCACCAGCAGGGCCATGCCTGGGGCGACATGGCCATCATCTGCCGCCACCATTTCGTCATGGACGAATGCGCCAGCGCGCTGGCCCGCAAAAGGCTGCCGTACCAGGTGCGCAGATCGTCAGGGGACTTCAAGCCGGCGGTCGACACCATCAAGGTGCTGACCATGCATGCCAGCAAGGGTCTGGAGTTTCCGGTGGTGGCGCTGGCGGGGGTGGGGCAAATGCCGGGGGCCGGGGATGATGAGCAGGAGGAAGCGCGGCTGTTTTATGTGGGGGCGACCCGGGCGACGCAGAAGTTGCTGATTACGGTGAGCGGGGAAGCAGGATTTGCGCGCAGGTTGAGACAATGAGCCGGGAAGCGCAGACGCCATGCCTGTTTATTTCGGGCTCAGGTTGGCGCTGTCAGACAATCGCCCTTGAATCAATTGCCAAAGTACACGACAACGGAGACTCCCCATGCCCCACACCAACAAAATCACGCCTCAGGAAGCGCTGCTGCGCACCATTGAACACCGCGAGATTTTTCATGACGAGATGCTGCACATCGTGCGCCAAATCATGGGCGGTGAGCTGTCGCCGGTGATGATGGCGGCACTCATCACCGGGCTGCGTGTCAAGAAGGAAACCATCGGCGAGATCACCGCCGCTGCCCAGGTGATGCGCGAGTTTTCAACCAAGGTGATGGTGGCTGACACAACCCATCTGGTGGACATTGTGGGCACCGGTGGCGACGGCGCGCTTACCTTCAATATTTCAACCTGCGCGATGTTTGTGGCCGCCGCCGCCGGTGCCAAGGTCAGCAAGCATGGGGGCAGAAGCGTCAGCAGCAAGAGCGGCAGCGCCGACGTGATGGAGTCGCTGGGCATCAACATCAACCTCTCGCCGCAGGCCATTGCCAGGTGCATCGAGCAGGTCGGTGTGGGCTTCATGTTTGCGCCAAATCACCATCCCGCCATGAAAAACGTGGCACCGATTCGCAAAGAGCTGGGCATCAAGACCATTTTCAACCTGCTGGGGCCGCTGACCAACCCGGCCGGCGCACCCAATATTCTGATGGGCGTGTTTCACCCCGATCTGGTGGGCATTCAGGTTCGGGCATTGCAGCGTCTGGGTGCAGAGCACGCCATGGTGGTCTACGGCAAAGACGGCATGGACGAAGTGAGTCTGGGTGCGGCGACGCTGGTGGGTGAGCTCAAAAATGGCGAGATCACGGAGTACGAGATTCACCCTGAAGATTTCGGCATGGTGATGGCCAGCAACCGGGCGCTGCGGGTCGAAACGCCCGAGCAGTCCAAAGCCATGTTGCTGGCGGTGCTGGACAATGTAAGTGGTGCTGCCAAAGACATTGTGATCCTCAACGCCGGTGCCGGGTTGTATGCTGCCAATGTGGTCAATTCGATGGAAGACGGGGTGCAACAAGCGCGAATTGCAATTGAATCAGGCGCATCCAGGGCTAAATTGGATCAATTGATTGCAATGTCAAACTCTCCGGAGATGACAGTTTCCACCTGAGTTTCCATCTGAGTTTGCTTCAGGCACGCCGGGCCACTGTCTGTCGCTTGATGGGGAACCCCCACCTGCCATGCCAGCTTGAAAGACGGGCAGCGACGAATACAATCTGCGCACTCTGAAAACCAGAGGCCGAACCCTTCCAAAAGGAGACTCAAAAATGCAAGTGGCATCTTCCATCTTCAAGGCCTATGACATACGTGGCATCGTGCCGTCCACGGTGACCGGGCAGGTGGCTGAAGGCATCGGAAAAGCATTTGGAACGATTGCCCGGCTTGCGGGCGAAACCAGCGTCGCCGTGGGGCGCGATGGCCGTCTCAGCGGACCCGCCTTGAGCGCCGCCCTGGTGCGTGGCCTGGTGGCAGTGGGCATGGATGTGATTGATGTTGGCATGGTCACCACCCCGATGCTGTACTTTGCTGCGAACACGCTGTGCCGCAGCGGCATTCAGGTGACCGGCAGCCATAACCCCAAGGATTACAACGGCTTCAAGATGGTGATGGCCGGACGGGCCATTTACGGCGAAGAGATTCAGGCGCTGCGCCGCATGATGGAGGCTGGGAGCTGGGTTGAGAACGACGGGGGCCGGATCAGAAATATCAATGTGCTCGCCCCCTATCGCGACCGCATTGTGGGCGACATCAAGCTCGCCCGCCCGATGAAAATTGTGGTCGACTCGGGCAACGGCATTGCCGGCGCGTCAGCCCCGGCCATTTTGCGGGCCATTGGCTGTGAAGTGATAGAGCTGTTCAGCGAAGTCGATGGCAACTTCCCCAACCACCACCCCGACCCGAGCAAGCCGGAGAACCTGCGTGACTTGATGGCCGCACTCAAGACCGGCGATGCCGAGCTGGGCCTGGCCTTCGACGGCGATGGCGACCGCCTGGGTATCGTCACCAAAGACGGCAGCAACATTTACCCTGACCGGCAGATGATGCTGTTCGCGCAGGACGTGCTGTCGCGCGTGCCCGGTGGCACCATCGTCTATGACGTGAAATGTTCGCAGCGCCTGGCGCCGGTCATTGAAGCGGCTGGCGGCAAGCCGCTGATGTACAAGACGGGCCATTCACTGATCAAGGCGAAAATGAAAGAAATCGAAAAGTCTGGCAACGCTGCGCCTCTGGGGGGCGAGATGAGCGGGCACATCTTCTTCAAGGAGCGCTGGTTCGGCTTTGACGACGGCACCTACGCCGGTTGCCGCCTGCTCGAGATTTTGAGCCAATCGCCGGATGCCAGTGCCGTGCTCAACGCCTTGCCCACAAGTTTTTCCACGCCCGAGTTGAACGTCAAGTGTGCAGAGGGTGAGCCGCATGGCCTGGTTGAAAGTCTGGTGAAACTGGCGAGCTTTGCTGAACCGGCCAAGGTCAACACCATTGACGGTTTGCGCGTCGATTGGCCCGATGGCTTTGGCCTGGTGCGCGCCAGCAACACCACGCCGGTGCTGGTGCTGCGCTTTGAGGGCCAGACGAATGACGCCATGCACCGCATTGAAGCCGAGATGCTGGCCCTGCTGCGACAAGTCAAGCCGGATGCGAAGTTTGAGGAAGCCACGCATTGAAAATCCTGCTGGTGAAGCTGTCCTCACTGGGCGACGTGGTGCATGCCATGCCCGCCGTGCAGGACATTCGCCGCGCCATGCCGCAAGCGCAGATTGACTGGGTGGTCGAGGCTGGCTTTGCGCCTTTGGTACGGCGCTGCGAGGGCGTCGGTCGCGTGATCGAATCGGATCTGCGGCGCTGGCGCACATCGCCTCTGTCAGCGTCCACCCGTGCTGCCTGGCGTGCCTTCAAGGCTGACTTGCAGCGTGAGCCCTATGACGCAGTGATTGATTTGCAGGGCTTGGCCAAATCCGCCCTGGTGTCGTGGCTGGCGCGGCTGGCCCCCCAAGGCAAGCGCTATGCCTTGGCCCGGCGCACCGATGGCGCTGGCTATGAGGCGCCGACCCGCTGGGTGGCCGACGTGGCGGTGCCGATTGACGCGCACACGCCAGCGGTGCAACGTTCGCGTGAACTGTGCGCCCGCGCGTTGGGCTATTCATTCCCGAATCAGGCGTCTTTTGGGCTTC
>JANMVO010000611.1:0-2109 GCA_031392805.1 Rhodoferax sp.
CGCCTATGCAGGCTCGCTGGCATGGTCCAATTTTTTCTCCCGGATAACACACAGCCATCCGGGGCGCGTGGTGTGGGTGGTGTTCAACACCATGATCGCTTTCATTTTGATGGAGATGAACGTGTTTGAGGCGCTGGGCGACGTGCTGGGCCTGTACTCCAACATCGCCATCGCCTGGATGATGGCCGTGGTGGCTGATCTGGTCATCAACAAGCCGCTGGGCCTGTCGCCGCCAGGCATCGAGTTCAAGCGTGCCTACCTGTACGACATTAACCCGGTGGGCGTGGGTGCCATGGGGCTGGCGTCCATTCTGTCGGTTACGGCCTACCTTGGGCTGTTCGGGCCTCTGCCACAGGCCTTTTCTGCGGTCATCGCCATGGGCACTGCGTTTGTGACTGCGCCGTTGATTGCCTGGGCTACCAAAGGGCGGTATTACATCGCGCGCAAAGATGGCCCCCCTGCTTCGGTGCTGCCCGGGTCGCTGCCGCCCGAAGGGGCCGTCGACGCCTTGGGCCGGTCTGGCGGCGTAGGGCCCGCGCCCGAAGCAGGCCGCTACCAGCTCAAACGCTGCGTGATCTGCGAACGCGAGTATGAAGCGCCCGACATGGCGCATTGCCCGGCCTACCAGGGCCCCATCTGCTCGCTGTGCTGCACGCTGGACGCGCGCTGCGACGACCTGTGCAAGCCCCACGCGAGCCTCTCCAGGCAATGGTCTGCCAGCTTGCGCTGGCTGCTGCCGCGTCGCATCTGGCCGTACCTGGACACTGGGTTGAGCCATTTCATCTTGTTGATGCTGATCATCGTGCCGGCGCTGGCCACGGTGTTTGGCCTGCTGTACCACCAGGAGCTTCGCGCGCTGGGGCGACTCGTAACGAATGCGCAAGGTTTCGGCGCCCCGCAGGCCGCGCTGCGTTCCGGCTTTTTAAAGGCCTACATGGCGCTGTTGGTCACGGCCGGCATTGTGGCGTGGTGGCTGGTGCTCGCGCACAAGAGCCGACAGGTGGCGCAAGAGGAGTCGAACCGCCAGACCAATTTGCTGATGATCGAGATTGAATCGCACCGGCAAACCGATGAGGCTCTGCAAAGCGCAAAACGGGTAGCAGAGCAGGCCCGCGTTGCAGCGGACGAAGCCCGTATTGTGGCTGACGAAGCCCGCTTCGCAGCGGATCAGGCCAACCAGGCCAAAAGCCGCTACATCAGCGCCATCAGCCACGAACTGCGCACACCGCTCAACAGCATCCTGGGCTATGCGCAGTTGATGGGGGAAGACCTGGCGATACCGGCGCACCGCAAGCAGGCGGTGAGCGTCATCAAGCGCGGCGGCGAGCATTTGCTCTCCTTGATTGAGGGCACGCTCGACATTGCGCATATTGAGAGCGGCAAGCTCACGCTCAACATTAAGCCCATGCACTTTGCCAGCTTCATCCAGGAGATGGCCAGCATGTTTGAGCCCGAAGCGCAGGCCAAGGGCCTGAACTTTCAATTTGAGGCCAATGGCACCCTCCCGGCGGTGGTGCGTGCCGATGAAAAGCGGGTGCGCCAGATATTGATCAACCTGTTGGGCAATGCCATAAAGTTCACATCGCGCGGGCAGGTGACGCTTCGCATTCGCCATGCGCGCGAGATGGCGACCATTGACATAGAAGACACCGGGCCGGGCTTGTCGACACACGAGCTGGAGCGCATTTTCGAGCCCTTCACCCGCGCCAACACGCCCGGCGCAACGGCACCTGGCGCGGGTCTGGGCTTGACCATTGCCAAGATGCTGACCGACCTGATGGGCGGTGAACTCACCGTGTCAAGCACGCCCGGCATGGGGTCGGTGTTTCGGGTGAAATTGTTTTTGCCCGAGGTACATGTGACATCCGGCACCTCAGCGGACCTGCCAAGGTCACTGGTGAGTCGACCCCGCCATGGCTATGAGGGGCCGCGCCGGCGCGTGCTGGTGGTGGACAACGAAGAGGCTGACCGCGAACTGCTCGTCAACCTGCTGCAGCCACTGGGCTTTGAGATGCGCATTGCCGCCAGTGGCCATGACTGCCTGGACCTGATTGCTGCGGGCTACCAGCCAGATGTCATCTTCATGGACCTCGCCATGCCCGGCATAGA
>JANMVO010000638.1:0-6108 GCA_031392805.1 Rhodoferax sp.
GAAGACGCGCTGCGGCGTGTCTTGCGCTTGCCCAAAGCGTGAATATGTGTGTTAAATTGGCTCGTAGCCCGCGTCCACTTTACATAGTATGCTATAAAATAAGTATTATATAGTTCACGCCTACCACTGAACCCTCTCCCCGCCTGGTTATTCAGGGCTTCACCCCGCCCCTGAAATTGAGCGATTTCAAGCTCCTGGACCGACTGCTGGAAGTGTTTTAGGCAGCCTCAGCCGTTGAACCACTCACGTCTGGACTATCTGTTTCAACTGCGACGGCACTGTGCTCAGATCCCGCAAATCAACTGTGGAAACGCTGATGCGCTGGTTCACTGTGCCGCCGGATTCATCCAGGTCGTTCAAAAGATAGTCTGCCCGCTTGCGTTTCCACTCTCGCAGCTCCGCATGATGCGGATACAGCAGCAGCACGTCGGGAGCAGCGTACCGTTTGGCGTAGGCATACATCTGGTAAATATCACTGGTTGCAACGCCTTCCCGATAGACCGCTTCCTTGAGCCGTTTCCACTTGGTATCGATCACAAACGCCATCTCACCGCCATGGGTCACCACTACATCGGGTTTCAGCTCAAAAACGGGATTGCCATTTTCATAATGCGCCAAATGTTGCTTGGGGCCCTGCAAACTCACCGTCAATCCCTGTGCACCAAACACCCGGCGTGCAATGACCCCGATATAACTCTCAAAGAGCAGATTCATGTCGAACAACAAGGCAAAACCCTCACCACGTCCCGTCACCACGTCAGGTGATTTCCGTTCAATGAACAAGCGGGCCAAAGCCAGCAGTGGTTTGTATTTTTCAGACAGGCGGTTAATCGTCGCAAGGTCCCATCGAATCTTGGCGGGCTGCACGTCATCGACATCCTGAAAACAAAACACAAGCTCTGCCAGTTGTCGCTGGTTGGTCTGGCTTTGCGCAAACCTGGCAAGCACCCGCAGCGCCGCCTTCAACGCCTGGTTCAGCGGATTGTTCTCGGTAAATTCATCAAACACACACGCCAGGCGATCGGGCCGGGCGAGGTTGTGCCGAATCTGACAAACCACAGACAGCCGCCCTCGCAGAACCGTCAGGTTGTCGCTGCGGGATTCATAGCGCCGCACCATGCCGCGTCGGACGGCATGCCACAACTTCCCGCAAAACAGCTGGATGAATATTTCAAGAATGCTGTCATTGGACTTGTTCGTTTTGCTTGAATCACTGTCAAACAGCTCAAGGTTCATGACAGTCGAAATCATCCCGGCGAGGTTGTGCCTCACCTGGGAAGTGTCACCCTCAATTTTTGGGAGTATCTCGACCTGATCCCGCCCCAGGTTGATGATGCCCACAAAATTTTGGGCAATCAGGCGTTGTTTGGGGCCGTATTTGAAAACGTCGACTTTGTGCAGGCGTTTGTAGTCCTCTGTGAAACGCGCCAACGCCTTATGCTGCCTGGGCGAAACCGTTTTGGAAGCTGGATCAAATGCAGTGCCGAGTTCGATGGACTCATATTCCAGCAACTCCAGGACCGCCACAGCTCAGGCCCCACCATAGATGCGTTGGTAGGCGTCCATTGGGAACGGGTTTTTATTGACGTCGTAAATAAAGCGTGGCTCGTCCGCGTAGTTTTCCTCGCCATCTGCAGGCAATGCTGGACGACTCTTGCGCGTGATGAAGTGGTCTTTGCCACAGTCATTCAGAACACGACGGATGTTCGACCAGTTTTCGTAAAAATACTCCTGTAGCAAGGGCAAGACTTTTCGGCGGAAAACACTTTCCAGTTGGTCGCGCGTCTGCACATCATAAAAAAATGCGTGGCCAATTCGGTGGTCCCTGTCGAAGAGGATTTCGATGCGCTCGTTGAGGCCGTCCAGCAGAAGTGTCAGGTCAACCTCTTCGACCTTGGGATCCTTGATCTCTGCAGGGCTCATTAGAGGCGTCAGGTCAACACCTTCAACCTTGCGATTGTTGAGCGCTGCCGGGTCAGGCACGAGTTCTTCAAAATCAAAACGCCGCCGCAATGCCGTGTCCAGCAGGGCAATCGAACGGTCGGCCGTGTTCATCGTGCCGATGATGTGCAAGTTGGCTGGCACGGTGAAATCGTCGCCCGAATACGGCAGCTTGACGGTGATTGCATTAAGGCAGCCCTCACGCTTGTCGGGCTCCAGCAGCGTGATGAGTTCACCAAAGACTTTTGAGATATTGGCGCGGTTGATTTCATCGATGATGAGCACGTGTGGTTTCGCTGGTATGTCACCAACGTCGGCAGATTTTTGCGCTGCGTCACATACCCTGCGAAAAACACCAGGCTTCACGCTGTAGGTCACCTGCCCCTCGTCATTCGCATGGGGTCGGAGCCCCTCGACGAATTCCTCGTAGCCGTAGGATTGGTGGAAGGTGATGAAGGAAATTCGACCGTCTTTTCGGAGCGCCTCATAGCGTTTCATCACCGCAGTTCGATCACTCAAGGTCGAAGGCTGTTCGTCACAGATTGCAACGGCACGGCTGGCGGTCGCGTAGGTTTTCCCTGTGCCCGGTGGGCCGTAGAGGATTGTGTTTGTCACGCCAATCTCGATTCTCTGATTTAGTTCTGGTTCTTCAAATTTTATTGAGGGCGCGGATAGACTTGCGTTTTTATCTGACGACGGCGACACGAAGCCCCTGAACTCGCTTACAGCCCTTTCGAGTTCTTTGATGGAGCGAATAAAATATTGGTAGCCACTTAACGGGGAGAGCACACTTGCGGCCCCAGCGGCGACTTCAAAGCCGGGCACTTCGACAGGGATGTCTATGAAGATGCCTTTAGAAGATTCTTTGGCGCGAAATATCGTTCCGTTTGAAGTTAGCCGATACGACCTTGCTCCCTCTTCGCCCAATTTCGTTCGAAAGACAAAGTTCGCGTCGAGAAGAGCAACTGCCTCGTCCCAAGTTAGCAGAGGTTCCACGCGACGCTCATCCACCATACTTCACTCGTTCTGCCTCGATGAAATCTCGGCTCACTTCTTCCGTGTCGCCAAATTCACAGGTGACAGTTCCAGCATTGCCAATTTTGTTGGGGCGTCGGAATCGAGGACTTGGCATTTGTTGAACTTTCGCCAAGGCATCCCAGTAACTTTGGATGCCCCGCTCCTTGTCTTTGTCACGAGCCCCAATTTCATATCCCTTTGACAATCGGCAGTCGGGGAGGAAAAATGTTTTCGTGCCGTCCTTTTCGCGCTTGAAGGGTACTACCACAAACTCTGATGCCATCTAGCTCTCCTTTTGATAAAGTTGTTTCGAAAAATCCCGAACCCAACACAACGTATTCACCAGCGCCATCTGCGCAGGCGTCTTACAGTCCACATCCAACAGCTTCGGATTGGCAAGCACTACTGCCAAACACCTGGCTCTTGACACAGCCACATTCAGCCGGTTCTTGCTGTACAAAAACTCGATGTCACGCGGCAGGTATTCGCCGCTGGACGTGGTCATTGATATCAGCACCACTTCCGCCTCCTGGCCCTGAAACTTGTCAACCGTGCCGACGCGTGCACCTTCTGGCAGGATGCGCTTGAGCAGGTTGACCTGTTGGTTGTAGGGTGCACCAGAATGTTGGACAAGCCCATGGCGTGTTCGATGCCGTCGCGGTCGCGGTAACGCTGCCCCAGAAGGCTTTGAAAAATCTCCTGAATCAGCTCGGCCTCCACCTCGCTGCGTTGCGAACAGCCATCATGTTCTACTGCCAGAAATTTGATTCCTGTCGGCTTGAGCGCAGGGTGTGCATCCGCTGCCAATATCAGGCGTTGATTGGCATTTTTCGCCTCTGCCTGGAGTCGCCCGTCATAAACGGCCTCGGAAATGAACTGGCACACGTCCGGGTGCATGCGCCAGGTGTCATTCAAGAACACACCGGATTGCGGCGCAATCGTGGCCTCGCCTTGCAAAAGGTATTCAAGCGTGGACTGGCCGGACTCGCCGGGGTGGACACCCTGGATGGGCTGGCCCAGCTGCATCTGGTCGCCCAGCAACACAATGCTCCTGGCGCAGGTGGACATGGCCAAGAGGTTGGCCAGCGATACCTGCCCTGCCTCGTCCACAAACAGGTAATCGAATTTCTGCTCCAGCTTGGGAGACGAAAACAGCCAGGCTGTGCCGGCAACCAGAGAAAACTGCGCAATTTTCTTGACGATGTCCTGTGTATCCAGGTTGTCGGTGATGTATTTCCCGTTGATGCAGGACTCTGGCCCACTGGACTTTTTCACGCCTTTGAAGGTGAATCCATCGGCCTCGGCCACCTTCTCGACCGCAGCCAGCAGGTTGTTGATGGCCTTATGGCTGTTGGATGTCACGGCCACCGTTTTTCCGGCTTTCAGCAGGTCCACGATGACGTGCGAACCGGTGTAAGTCTTGCCAGCGCCCGGTGGGCCTTGAATGAAAAGGCAACTGCTCGACAGGCTGGCCACCACGCGGCGGGTGCCGGCCAAAAGGTCTTCCCCCGGCGCGATCACGGGCTGGCCAGGCGCCTGGCCCAGGATTCGAGGCGCAGCCCGCCTCAGCAAAGCCAGGCCGGCGCTGTACTTGTCTTGGCCCGCAAGGTAGGCGTCAACAAGGCGTTTGTAGGCGTTTTGAATGACCTGTGTGTTGATGGGCAACCCGGTGCCAATTGCCAGCCCGGCACGTGGCGGCGCGTCGTCTCCCTTGCAAAAGAAGCTGGCGATGCGCTTGTCTTCATCAATAACGACACCTTCAATTTCGACCATGGATTCCACAATCGAGCAGTTGTCGCCCGTTTTGAGCTTGAATTCCTGTTCCGGAAATTGGTAGCAGCAATCCCAACCATCGCCATTGGCAACCGGCTCGCTGGCTTGCGTCATGCTGGCAATGACCTCAATGTCGTCAAGCAGCTCCCCATCTGTTGCTTGCTGGCGTGCAAACAGCGCCCACCAAACCGGCTTTTCTGTGCGGCGGTGAAAACCAAGCAGGTGAAACATCAACTCCTGCAGGCGATGGGCATCTGTCCACGCCAAATGGTCCAGGGGCAATTGGCCCAGCAGTTTCTGGCGATAGCTCTCCATGGCCGCTTCGGCTGCCAACGCTTTGGCTGATTTTTCACGCGTGGCCGACTCAACCAAAGTGGCAGCGTCTGCCAGTGCGGCCTCGTGCGGGCGTATGCGCAGCAACCACTGCCGAAGTTCAAACGTGCTGACCACATCGTCTTTGTTGTAATCTTCAATGGCCTGTAGCAGAGCCGCATCTTGTGTGGCTTTCCATTGTTCGTAAAACACGATGGACGCGCCTGCGGTTTTCACGTCGCCGCTGCGGGCTGCGCTGTAAAAGTGCTCGATGTATTTGATGGAGTAACTCGGCTCGCCTACGCGCAGGCCTTCGCGCACCACGGCATACAGGTCTACCAGCTTGCGCTGCCTGAGCAGGTTGTCGACGGCGTCCTCGCGAGTTCCGTGCAGGGACATCAGCCGCTTCAGCGCGGTCGGTTCATAGGGCGCGTAATGGTAAACATGGGCCTTGGGCCACCGCGCCAGGTGCGCCTTGACGAAGTCGATGAAGGCTTCGAAGGCGACTTTTTCCTCTGCGCGGGAATGGGCCCAAAAGGGTTTGAAAACGGCCTTGCCGCGCTCAAAAAAATAGAGCCCAAACAGGTATTCCAATCCGCCGTCTTCCAGCGGGTTGCCCTCCATATCAAAAAACAGGTCACCGTCGCTGGGTGGCGGGAGCCGTTCAAACCCCTTGCCGGGGGACAGCGGCAGCAGCTCGAAAACCGGCTTTCCGCTTGCCAGTGTTTGAATTTGCAGCCGCGCCTGGTGGCTCAGCCGATTTTTGGTATCCGCCTGGATGCGTGGCAGCTGCGTTTGGGCAGGCAGTTTTGCCAGTGCCGCCATGGTCGAAACGCCAGCGGCGCGCAAGCGTGGCATCTGCACGCGGGTAATGCCGGCAACCCGGTTGAGGTGGTCGTCTTGCTCCCACTGCGTGCTGCAAAGATCCCGCCAGCGGCACATGGAACAACGCTCACAGCGTTCTGGATAACTTTCACGCGCAACACGGGTGGTCCAGTCCAGGAATCGCTGCTTGAGTTGCCGGTAATAGCGCAGATAGTCGGCAACCAGAAAGGTTTCTTTGCG
>JANMVO010000004.1:0-7871 GCA_031392805.1 Rhodoferax sp.
CTGCACATGGTCGAAACCATGAAACCCGGCACGGGCCGCATGGCCGTGGTGGTGCCGCACGGCGTGTTGTTCCGTGGCGCGGCAGAGGGGCGAATCCGTCAGAAGCTGATTGAAGAAAACCTGCTCGACGTGGTGATCGGCTTGCCTGAGAAGCTGTTTTATGGCACGGGCATCCCGGCTGCGGTCTTGGTGCTGCGCAAAAACAAGAGCGACAACAAAGTGCTGTTCATTGATGCCAGCCGTGATTTTGAAGCGGGCAAGAACCAGAACTTCCTGCGTGAATCCGACCTGCAACGCATTTTGACCACTGCATTCACACGGCAGGGGTCAGACAAGTACGCCCATTTGGCAACGCCAGCCGAGATCGCAGAGAACGATTTCAACCTCAATATCCCGCGCTATGTGGACACCTTCGAGGAAGAGGCAGAGATTGACCTCATGGCCGTGCGCAAGGAGCGCGAGCAGCTCAAGGCCGAGCTGGCAGGTTTAGAAGCACAGATGTCCGTGTATTTGAAGGAACTGGGCTATGCGTAAACAAGCAAGTGCCGCAGCAAACGCGAAGGGTTTGAAGCCTGCGCACAGCATCACTCGGTCATCGGCAGCCGAGTACTTGACCTTTGTAGCGGCCGCAGGCAAGGGCGGTGTGGAAGCCATCTACGCCGATGAAAACGTTTGGCTGACCCAAAGGATGATGAGTCAGCTCTATGACGTGGAGCCCCAGACCATCAACTATCACCTGAAGAAGGTGTTTGCCGACCGGGAGTTAGTCGAAGAAGCAGTTATTCGAAATTTTCGAATAACTGCCGCAGACGGAAAAAGCTACGACACCAAGCACTACAACCTGGGTGCCATTATCGCGGTGGGCTACAAGGTCAATTCCGAACGTGCCGTGCAGTTTCGCAAATGGGCAAGTGCCATTGTGGAGTCCTTCACCATCAAGGGATTCGCGATGGACGATGAGCGTCTGAAAAACGGCGGCTCGGTGCTCACGCAGCAGTATTTCGAGGAACAACTGCAGCGCATCCGGGAAATCCGGCTTTCGGAGCGCAAGTTCTATCAAAAAATCACCGACATCTACGCCACGGCGATTGACTACGACAGCCAGGCCCAGGCCACCCAGCGTTTTTTTGCGACCGTGCAGAACAAGCTGCACTGGGCAATTCACGGGCAAACGGCGGCAGAGGTGATTTACAGCCGGGCAGACGCGAGCAAAGACCATATGGGGCTCACCTCATGGAAAGACGTCCCCGCGGGCAAAGTCCAGAAATTTGACGTGGTGGTTGCCAAGAATTACCTCACTACAAGCGAAATGGCTCAGCTGCAGCGCCTGGTGTCCGCCTATTTGGATGTGGCCGAAGACATGGCGCTGCGCAAAATCCCCATGACCATGCAGGACTGGGAGACACGCCTGAACCGATTCATCACCGCCACCGACCGGGAGGTGCTGCAAGACGCTGGTCAAGTCACCGCAGAGATTGCGCGAACCCACGCCGAGAGCGAATTTGAGAAATACCGCATCGTGCAGGATCGCCTGTACCAATCTGATTTCGACCGACTGTTGCTGGGGGCTGGAGATGTGCAGACGCTGGAGTCCGGAAAAATGGATACGAAGAAGAAAGGTCGGCGTGATGCTTCCTAAAGGCTGGGAACGCTCAACGTTAGGTGAAATCGCACGCATCAGCTCCGGTGGTACACCTGATCGGGCTACGCCAGAGTATTGGGGCGGCGAAATACCTTGGGTGACAACTGGTGAAATTCAGTTCAACACGATCACGAGCACGACGGAAAAAATCACGGAAGCTGGCTTGCAGAATTCATCTGCCAAACGTTTTCCACCCGGCACTTTGCTAATGGCAATGTATGGACAAGGGAAAACGCGTGGGCAAGTCGCTAAGTTGGGAATTGAGGCGACAACCAATCAGGCTTGCGCGGCCATCCTGCTGCAAGATGGTCATGTGACGGACTTTTACTTTCAGTACCTTTCTTCTCAATACGAGGCCATCCGGGAACTCGGCAATGCTGGTACACAGCAGAACTTGAGCGGAGGCATCCTGAAATCGGTGCCTGTCCCAGTTCCTCCAACAAATGAGCAACGCCGCATAGCTCACTTCCTCTCTACTTGGGATCAAGCCATCGCCACCACCGAACGCCTGCTCGCCAACAGTCGCACCCAGTGGCAGGCACTGATTGGCATCACCCTGCACCTGCCATCAGCCAACCCCGATGCAACGGGACCCTTCGATAACGGTGGCTTCCCTGCTTCAGTGCAACCCGGCATACCCACGCTGCCGCCCGCACCTGTAGGCTGGCGGCGTATCCGTCTAAGCGATCACCTGAGCGAAGTGCGTCGCCCGGTGGCGTTGGTGGATGATCGGACCTACACACTGGTAACGGTCAAGCGCTCGCGTGGTGGCGTGCAACAGCGCGAAGTCCTGCGCGGTTTGGAAGTCAAAACACCCTCGCAGTTTTATGTTCACACGGCCGATTTCCTGATTTCCAAACGTCAGATCGTGCACGGGGCCTGCGGTATTGTTCCTGATGAACTACACGGGGCAGTGGTCTCTAACGAGTACGCCGTGCTCAATTCCGATGGTGAAATTGATCTTCGATTTTTGCGCTATTTGTCAGAGTCACGCTACTTCCAACAGACCTGCTTTCATTCCAGCATTGGGGTACATGTTGAGAAGATGATTTTCAAGACTGAGCGCTGGCTCTCCTGGTCCTTCAACATTCCGTCACTTGCACAGCAGCAACGCATAGTTGAAATATTGGATGCTGCGGGTCTGGAAGTTGCGTCAATTGCCCGCCAACTGGATGCACTCAAACGAGAAAAAGCAGCGTTGATGGCCCAACTCCTTTCCGGAAAACGTCGCGTTCGCCTTATTGATGCCGAAACCGAGGCACAGGCATGAACACCACACCAAACTCCAAAGAACAATACAGCGCCCACATCCCTGCGCTGCACCTGCTGTGCAACCTCGGGTGGAACTTCATTACCGTAGCGCAGGCCCTTGCGTTGCGTGGCAGCACACGTGAAGTTCTGCTCAAAGGTCGTTTGATCGAAGTGTTGCAGACACGGCGCTATGAGTACAAGAGCGAGTGGTATCCGTTGTCCCCCAGTGGCATTGACCAGATCGTGCGCGAGTTGTCGGCATTGAGCCTTGCTGAAGGTCTGATGCCTGCCAATGAACGGCTGTATGGCAAGCTGGCGTTGGGGATCACCGTGACCGAGTTCATGCCCGATGGCAAAAAGCACCAGCCTACGATTCATGTTATCGACTGGACAGATGCCTCGGCCAACCGTTGGGATGTGACAGAAGAACTTGAAGTGCTTGCCGCTCAGGGTACGCACAACCGCATACCGGATGTTGTTTGCTACGTGAACGGTATCCCGCTGGTGGTGATTGAGGCCAAACGTCCAGAGTCATCGGGTGGCAGCAACCCAGCCAAGGCCATGGTGGCAGAAGGCATTAGCCAGCATCTGCGCAATCAGCGTCCAGACGAAATCCCCAATCTGTTCGCCTACGCGCAGTTGCTGCTGTCCATCAGCCAGACGGAGGGGCGCTACGGCACCACGCACACAGCGGAAAAGTTTTGGGCCAAGTGGCGTGAAGAAGAGTTTGATGATGAGCGGATCAGTACGTCGAAGAACGCAGCGTTGAAACTGGGCACGCGTGCGGCATTGTTTGAAGGCAAGCCTGCCAAATTGGTCGCTTACTTTGATGCCCTATGGGCGCAGACCATGCAGCCCACGGACCAGGACCGCATGCTGGTCAGTCTATTGAGTCCACAACGGTTGTTGGAATTTCTGCGCGGCTATGTGCTGTTTGACCGCAAGGTGGGCAAGATCGTTGCACGCTACCAGCAGTTCTTCTGTATTCGTGCGCTGCTGACCCGCATCAGCCAGATACGGCCCGACGGTGGACGCGAAGGTGGCGTGGTTTGGCACACCACCGGATCAGGCAAAAGCTTCACCATGGTGTTTCTAACCAAGGCGCTGCTGTTGGTGGAGTCCTTGAAAGAGTGCCGTGTGGTGGTGGTGACCGACCGGATTGATCTGGAAAGCCAGCTCTCACGCAACTTCATGACCGGCGGGGCCTTTGGCTCGTCCATTGCCATGCAGAAAGACGGCGAGAAAAGCCGCACCTTGTCTGGCCGTGATCTAGCCAAGCGAATCGGCAGTGGCACAGAGCGCATTTCCTTTACGCTGGTGCATAAGTTCAACACTGCGTCCAAGTTACCCGAGTGCCGAAATGACTCGCCTAACCTGATTGTGTTGGTGGACGAGGGGCACCGCAGCCATGGCGGCGAGACGCATGAGCGCATGAAAAAGGCATTGCCCAATGCCGCCTACATTGCCTTTACGGGTACCCCCTTGCTGAAAGACGAGAAGACAGCGAACAAGTTTGGCCCCATCGTCCACGCCTACACCATGCAGCGTGCGGTGGAAGATGAAACCGTTGCTCCATTGTTGTATGAGGAGCGAGTGCCCGAGCTGGACATCAATGAGGAAGCAGTCAACCGTTGGTTTGAAAAAATCACTGCCAACCTGAGTGATGCACAGCGCACGGACTTGAAACGGAAGTTTGCCAAGAAGGGTGCTATCTACGGTGCAGCCAACCGCATCGAATTGATTGCATGGGACATTGCCACCCACTTTAGTGAAAACATCAAGAGTCTTGGCACGGGTCTCAAAGGGCAAGTAGCCACGGATAGCAAGCTGGATGCAATCCGCTACAAGAAAGCGCTGGATGAAACTGGGCTGGTCACCAGTGCAGTGGTCATGTCGCCCCCTGACACGCGTGAGGGAAATTCAGACGTGGACGAAGACACCATGCCGGAAGTGCAGAAGTGGTGGAAGCAGAACATGGCCGCCTATGGTGCGGACCCCGAGAACTACGAGAAGCAGATCATTAACGACTTTGGTACGGACGGTGCCCCCGATTTGCTAATCGTGGTGGACAAGTTGCTCACTGGATTTGATGAGCCCCGCAATGCGGTGCTGTACATCGACAAACCTCTCAAGGGCCACAACCTGATTCAGGCGGTGGCACGGGTCAATCGTCTGCACGACGCAAAACGTTATGGCGTGTTGGTGGACTACCGGGGGATTCTGAAGGAACTGGATACGGCCATCCGTGCCTATCAAGACTTGGAAACCCGCACCCAGGGCGGCTTTGACATGGCGGATATTGAAGTCCTGTACCAGCAGTTCAGCACGGAGTACAAGCGCTTGCCTGCTTTGCACGACAAACTGTGGACTTTTTTCAAGGGCGTTGAAAACAGGCTCGATCGAGAGCAGTACCGACAGGTTCTGACCCCAAAGTTTGTGAAGGGGGCGAACGAACAAGGAGAGGGCGAAGACTATGACGAGCGGCAGAAGTTGCGCGATGACTTCTATGAGGCGTTGACCGCATTCGGTCTTTGCTTGCAGGCAGCTTTGTCGTCACGAAGCTTTTTTGAGGATAAGAGTTTTTCCGAAAACCTTATTACCCGATACAAGTCAGACCTGCGGTTTTTTACGGAGCTGCGACAGACCGCCCGGCGTGATGCCATGGAAACGGTGGACTACAGCGCCTATGAGGAGCAAATCCGCAAGCTGGTGGACAAGCAGGTCATTGGCACTGAAGTGCGGGAGCCCGAGGGCGTTTACCTCGTTCACCAGTTAGGCAAGGCTGAAGACCCCAAGCAATGGTCCGATGAAAAAACACGCAACGAGACGGACATGATCCGCACACGCCTGCGTAAAACCATTGAACAGGAATTGGCTGAAGACCCGTATGCTCAAAAAGTGTTCGGTGAGTTGTTGAAGCAGGCGATTGCCGAGGCCGAAGCCATGTTTGACCACCCCCTCAAGCAGTACGCCCTGTTTCAGGAATTCGAGCAAAAGCTGGAAGCGCGTGCGACGCCCGGTGTGCCTGATGCGCTGGCCGACAAACCGCATGCCAAGGCATACTTCGGGGCCATGCGGATGGTACTGGGGGATGATGCATTTACGTCTTTGAGCAAAGATGCTCACAGGACCGTGGTCAGTCAGGCCATCGCCATGGACACGGTTGTACGCGATGCCGTGGCTGAAAACTCGTTAAATCCGCAGAACATTGAGGCAGCTATTCGCAAGGGCTTGCTGCCCCTGTTGTTTAACACGCTGGGGCTGGACAAGGCAAAGTTGGTGGTAGAGCAGGTCATCCAGATTACCCGCGTGGGTTTGAGCAGGTCTTGAGAATGCAGATGGCGGGTCACATGACGCTGCACAGCATCCAGTACGGTGATGAGGCTATCTGTTTCAGCCTGCGCCGCCAGCCATTGCGCGCCGTACAGCGTGTGGCGATCCACGTTGAGCCAGATGGCCGTGTGCTGGTGGACGCACCTCAAGCCGCTTCACTTGGCACAGTACTGGCGGCAGTAAAAAAGCGCTCTCGCTGGATCAGTCAGCACGTGGGCGCTGCGCGGGAGAGGTTGTCCCATGTACTTCCACGCGAATATGTGAGCGGCGAATCACTGCTTTACCTTGGGCGGCGCTATCGGTTGAAGGTGGAGATTAAGGCCGAGGCAAGCCCGGACGCGCGGATGCGTGGTGGCTTTGTTGTGGTGACCGTGCCGGAACGGTCATCGGCCATGATCCGTTCGGCTCTGGACGCATGGTTTCGTGAAAGGGCACGGGAAATTTTTGCGGACCGTCTAGCGGCAGTTTCAGCCCCTCTGCGCTGGGTAAAGCAGCCTCCACCAACTCGCCTTCAGTTCATGAAAGTGCAGTGGGGAAGTTGTTCGCCAGCAGGACGCATCACACTCAACCCGCATTTGGTCAAAGCCCCCCGCGAATGCGTTGACTACGTGTTGTTGCACGAGTTGTGCCACTTGCTTCACCACAACCACAGTCCGAAGTTCTACAAAACGCTAGACAGGCAAATGCCAGGCTGGCGTTCAATTAAAGGGAAACTGGACAACATGGCTGAAGAGGTGTTTCGTGCGTGATTTACAACACTTTTTTCGCTATTCAAACTATCGACTGGGTATTGCAACATTCGTTCTGTAGAAACAGGACTCACTGCGAAGTGTTTCCGATTTTGGTTTTGATGCCGCACAAGCCAAAACCTTGCAAGCCCAATCCCTTGAAGTAATCGCCAAAAAGCTGGCCATTAAAGATCAACGCATGGATTCATTCGCAGCCTGGATGGCCTCTGAGAAATTGACGCAAACCAAAGCGGCAGTGCGGCTGGGCGTGTCGAGCCCCCGCCGTGTCGGATGTGATCCGGCACAAAAAAAGCAATTTCACGGTGGACGCTTTGATCGACATGGTGATGGGTACCGGGCGACCGTTGCAGATTTCGGATTAAACGTCTTCAAACGGCGTCGGCCATCGCGGTTCCGTCCATTTTTATCCACACAGCGTTAGTGGGCCGCCACCGCTCTTCCAAGCCCCGGCCAGCGCCGGTGCACAAATGTCCACGCAACAAGCCCCACACCCAGCATGGCAAGCGACGTTGCCGCCAGTGCCACGGTGGAATGCATGACCAGCGGCGCAATCACCCCGGCCACCAGGCCGTTGGCGGTGGAGCCAATGAACATCTGAAGCGACGATGCCATGCCGCGCCGCTCGGGGTGAAGGTCTAGCACCAGAAGGGTCACCACCGGCACCATCAAAGCCCAGCCAAAACCGAACACCGCCAGCGGAATGAGCGCCCAGGACACATGCGCCGTAAACAGCAGATTGGCCGCCAGGTTGATGGCGGCCGCGCCAAGCATGATGACAAAGCCGTGGCGAATCTGGCGTTTGGGCGCTATTTTTCCGGCCAGGCGCCCGCTGACCCAGGCCCCGCCCATGATGCCGCCAATGCTCAAGCCGAAAAACCAGAAAAACTGGGTCGGTG
>JANMVO010000159.1:0-5381 GCA_031392805.1 Rhodoferax sp.
GTGTTTTGCAGGCGCAAAAACGCGTGAATGTCGATTTTCCAACCTGGATGATTGATTCCCTGGACCGCGAAGCCAACAAACTCGGTGTTACCCGGCAGTCAGTGATCAAGGTCTGGCTTGCAGAGCGGCTTGAAGCGACGGGGTCCAGCTTGCCGTTCCAAGGGACGCGCACCGGTGCTGGGCAGCGCTGAATATCCTTTGCTCTGAAACTTCGGTGTTGTCTTGGCCGCGTCTTGGCTGGAATCGATTTCCCTTCCTTGCCTTGGGAGCAGAGTACCGAGTTGGTGGGCGAGGTGGCGAGCGGCGTGCACACTGCTCGCCGCCTTTGCATTGCTTGGTTTGGGCATTGGGGACGCTCCGGAGCCATTTCCAACGGATTTTGACATTGAAATGGCCTCTAGCCCTTGTCGGATATACATAAGTAGCTACAATTTAAGTAGTATTCTGCAAGTTTCCAAATCAGGCTCATGAGTAGATTTTTTCACGACGCTGACTTATAGTACACGTGGTGGCAGTGCGCCTTCATTCGATTTCAAAGCGCGCGCCATGTTAGCCAGCATGCTCCCTTTTCTGCAACTGGTATGCCTGTGACGATGCCAAGAGTTTTATGTGAGAGCAGCTATGGGCGCGGTTTGGCCAAGGTTTTGATGGGCCAGAATGTGGCAACAAACGGCAAGTTTTGGAGACAGTTTGCTGTCTCACTATATTGAGTTGAGGTGCCGCATGGCTTCGCAAACTAGTCGCTCGGAGTACGCGAGCCGATTGCATCGCGTGATCGCATACATTGATCAGCACCTCGATCAACCGCTCGACCTCAATACCTTGGCGGAAGTCGCGCACTTTTCGCCATTCCACTTTCATAGACTGTTCTGATCGTGGATGGGTGAAACTTTTGGTGATTATTTACGCCGTCGGCGTGTTGAGGTCGCAGCCATGCGGCTTGCAGCTCAACCGCGCTTGACGGTTCTGAACGCTGCATTGTCGGTCGGATTTGGTTCTGCCGAAGCATTTACGCGTGCCTTTAGAGGTAGGCTTGACTGCTCGCCTACTGCTTGGCGTATGCAACAAGCCAGGCGACGCCTAGCGAAAAGCAATCCTGGTCAGGCAGATCGCAAGATGGGTCAGGCGTTTGCTGTCGCTTTGGCGGAACATGAGGTCTCCCAATCACCCAATATGGAGAAAATCATGAACGTAAAACTCATCTGCCGCGAACCAGTGACCGTTGCCTATCTACGCCACCTCGGCCCGTATGGCGAGCCCCTATCTGAGTTTTGGCAGAACACTTATTACCCATGGGCCGTCACCAACAACCTAATCGGCCAAGCGCGCTACGGTATAAGCTACGACGATCCCAGCATTACAGCCGCTGAGCAATGCCGGTACGATGCTTGTGCTGAGGTTTCGCCGGATTTCGTTGCATCAGGAGGTGCCTTCAAGACAACCATTCCCGGCGGCAGGTATGCGACCCTGCCATTCAAAGGTACTAGCGCGCAGGTGGGCGAAGCATGGTCTGCCTTGCTTCGAGATTGGCTGCCATCCAGTGGGCTGCAACTCGATGCACGCCCGTGTTTTGAGTATTACCCCAAAGACGGGTCGTATGACGCTGTGACCGGGGCATACGAGTGTGAAATATGTATACCTGTGACTCCGCTCTGAGTGGGAAGTGAGCTCGCTGGATGTGCAGCTGACTGCACCTAACACTGTGCTCCAAGGGACGCGCCGCCAGCGGCGCGTCCCTGAGCTTCGACGTTGAGCCCAAAGACAAATGGTCTTGCCACCATCAGATTCAGTAGCACCTTCGCGCGACAGCGCCAGCCAACCGCAAGTGATTCGCTGTATCTCCGAGTGGAGCACAACGGTGCGTCGGGTACCAGTCAGGGTGGTCTCACGCGGCGGGCTGCTGTGCTTGCGCATTGCCGCTGAAACTTCTAGGATGAGAACATGAAAAAGTCAGACGCAATCCAAGGCCAACCAGCATCGGATCTCATCGCGAAAAGAATCGCCGACCTTGAGGACTGGCGCGGGAAAACTCTTGGCCGGATACGCAAGCTCATCCGGCACGCAGACCCGGACGTCGTCGAGGAGTGGAAGTGGGTCACGCCCACCAAACCCGGCACGCCGGTCTGGTCGCACGACGGCATCATCTGCACGGGCGAATCCTACAAGGACAAAGTGAAGCTGACCTTCGCCAAGGGCGCGGCCCTGAAGGACCCGGCCCGCCTCTTCAACGCGAGCCTTGACGGCAACGTACGCCGCGCGATCGACATCTTTGAGGCAGAGGAAGTTGACGAGTCCGCCTTCATGGCGCTCGTCCGCCAGGCGGTGGCCCTCAACAGTGCTGGCAAGTTGAAGCCTGCGAAGAAGGCGAAATCCTGAAGGGTTGCGCCCCTGTAATGATCCAGACTGCGAAAATCCAAACCAAAGGAAGCAAAATGAGAAGTGAATGACTGTGATTTTGCACAACCCGCCCGAGGTCTTCCCGCCCCATCGTTGCTAGGCCCACGCGACCGAGGTCAGCACAGGGTTCCGCACGCTCTACATCAGCGGATTGAATGGGTTCAATGTTGACGGAATGACAATGCCCGAATCGTTCGATGAGCATACTGAGTTGATCTGGAAGCACATGGGCGCGATCCTCAACGCCACTTTCCATAGTCGCACACGATGCCCGTTGCTGCCCGCACCATCGGCAGTAATGACAAGTTTTTTTGCCTGCCCATAGCGCTGCTTGCCCATGCTGAACCACCAACGCCGGATGGTTTGCACAGCAAATGCAGATGTGTCATGGTCAGTGTCCACGCTCCCCCAGGCTTGGTCAGCGCCAATGTCATAAACCCCATACGGATTGGCACGTCCGAGTTCCTTGTCGATGAAGCCGTGGACCTTGACCTTGACTGGCTCGCCGCCAGGCAGCCACTCTTGACCCGCATTCTTGCAGGCACCCGCCAATTCCTTCTTCTTCGTGTCCACCGAAATCACGGGCTGATTGGCCTGCAGGGCCGCAGCCACCGAGGCGTTGATATGCTCGAACTGGGCGTTGCGATCAGGGCTTTGATTGCCTTTGCGGGGCTTGGTTTGCGCTCTTGGAATGTTGCGAAGCCATTTTCAGCGATTTTGACAGTCAAAATGGCCTCTAGCCCTTGTATAGCATGCATAAGCAGCTATACATTACGTAGTATTTGTCAAATATTCGAGTCAAGCTCTTGAGTAGAATTTTTCACGACGCTGGCTTATAGTGCAAGCGTCGCAAGTGCCAGCGAGTTCGATCTCCCAGCCAGCGCCATGCTTTCCAGCAAGCTCCCTTTTCTGGAACTGTTGTGACCATGCCAAGATTTTTCAATGAATCACCTATCAGGAGCGGGTTTGCATAGGATTCGCAGGTCCAGGATCCGCAGGCAATAGTCAAGTTTTGGAGGCATTTGCCTGTCTCTGGGTATAGACTTGTGGCGAAAAATCACTCATCACTCATTAAGGAGACTGTTCATGCTTCAACTTAAGCCACTCGATGAAAATGTCCCAATTTTTCAGCAACTCGCTGCCGATGTGTCACCGGTCGTCCTGGTCAACATCTTCAACGTTGCTGAGTCAGACATTCCAGCGCTGCTCAAGGCGTGGGAAGACGATGCCAACTGGATGAAAAAGCAGCCCGGATATATCTCAACGCAATTGCATCGAGGCATTGCGGGAAGCACGGTATTCATGAACTACGCAGTGTGGGAATCGGCTGCTCTCTTTAGCGCCGCCTTCAGCCATCCCGACTTCAAAAAGGCTCTGGGACAATACCCATCCTCCACAGTCGCCTCGCCGCACTTGTTCAGTCGCTTAACGGTGCCGAATCTTTGTGTCGGCCCATAGCAGTCCGGAGCCTATGCTTATGCCAAAGAATATTCATTTCATCGGTGGTTTGCTGGCAACCCTGACTATTGCCACATTCTTCCTGTCCACGCTTGCTGTGGAGCTGTTTGGAACGCAAGAGACAGTAGCAATGGTGAAGGCTTTGATTGTCATGCCTGGTTTGTTCGTTCTGGTCCCCGCCATAGCAGCAACAGGTGGCAGCGGCGTGTTTCTGTCCAGGTTTCGTCAAGGGCGTTTAGTTGAGGCCAAGAAAAAGAGAATGCCCTTCATTGCGGCAAACGGGCTTCTGATAATGATCCCCTGCGCCATTTTCCTCAACCGTTGGGCTGCAGCTGGGACATTCGACGCCAACTTCTATTTTGTACAAACATTGGAGCTTTTGGTTGGCGCAGTGAACCTCACTCTGATGGGCATGAATATTCGTGATGGCTTGAAAATGAGCGGCAGGTTTCGTGCCGCCAAAAGGATTGCGCCGTGAACCAATTTAGCTGATTTAAGCAATCGAAAAAGGCTGAAATCCTCGTTCCGTATGCACAATTTGCTATGTAAATAGGATTTCAAAATCCGCGCAGCAGTTCCCCGCAATGTGTTCCGTCCCCCGTGCCATACACCGGCACCCCGCCAAAAGACGATCAAAATGACCCCTCGCATGCCGACCTTTGACGGCACCGACTACCTGGAAGCCAAGTCGTCCGACCCGAGTGCTTTGGGTTTCATGCAAGGCACGCCGCCACCGGTGGCCAAGCGCATCCGTTTTGAGGACGACCAGTTTCTGAATTTTCCGCAGATTCGCTGTAGTCTGTCGCACATGCGTGAGCTGGTGCCCACCGCCAACGTGTGGCGCGGTGCGGGTGGCCCCGGCGAGTTGAGTGCGGACAACAGCATGACCGCCGCCGCCATTCCCGTAAGCGCCAGCAGAAACAAGACATCAGCCGCCTTTTCAAGGCGCATGGCCAGCGCCGCGTGCCTGGTTTTCAGGGCAAAGAAGATGGTGTAGGTGCATACCAAATATAAGAGGGCCGAGATGGCCAGCGTATCGTCTGCGATGGTCTGCGGCAGCGATGGCCTGCCCAGCGCATGAAACAGCGTGACGCCGGTGATGCAAAGGCCGGCCAATGTGCCTGAAAGCGTAAGCAGTTGCAAAAGCTCTTCACGCTGCCAGGAACCTTTTCGAAGGGACGAATTCATGAATGGTGAACAGGTGCCGACGTTAATGACTGCCGTCACGGGTCCATGATCTTGGCGCTCTCTCATTTCCAGAATCTGGAAAAAGCTTGGGCAGCCATTGATCTGCCGTGCGCTGCTGCTCTGCCGTCAGCCGCGCATAGAAGCCTTGGGTTGCCTCAAAAAGATTTTCCGTCAGCGCGTACCGGTTTTGGGCCAGCCCCTGATGGCCACCCAAATTCCCCCACTTTTGGCCACCTCAAATTCCCCCACCCTGAGCGCGGCGTGACGAAGGGCTAAACCCCGCTGTTTCACCGCCTCGGTCAGTACCAGGCAGGACGTTACCTTCACCCCCTCACTTT
>JANMVO010000027.1:0-4282 GCA_031392805.1 Rhodoferax sp.
TGTCCCCTGACAAAGATGCGGTCATGCGCGGTGTGAATCGCCTGCTAAAAAAAGGCGGCGAGTTCTTTTTCTCGGATGTCTACGCTGACCGCCGCGTGCCTGATGCGGTTCGCAATGACCCCGTGCTGTATGGCGAATGTCTGGGCGGGGCGCTGTACTGGAATGACTTTCAGCGGCTGTCCCATCAGCATGGGTTTGCCGACCCGCGTCTGGTGACAGACCGGCCGCTGGCCATCACCGACCCTGCGCTGGCACTGCGTGTGGGCAATCTGCGCTTTTACTCGGCCACCTACCGTCTTTTCAAGATCGATGGGCTGGAAACGGCCTGTGAAGACTACGGCCAGGCGGTGGTTTACCGTGGCACCATCGCAGACCACCCGGACCGTTTTGTGCTGGACAAGCACCACGACATTGAAACCGGCCGCGTGTTCCCCGTGTGCGGCAACACCTGGCGCATGTTGCACGACACGCGTTTTGCGTCCCATTTTGATTTTGTGGGCGACTTCAGCCGCCACTACGGCATATTTGCCGGGTGTGGCTCCAGTTTGCCGTTTGACATGACCCGTGACGGACCGTTGGCGCTGCCTTGCTGCTAGCAAAATTGCAGGGAGTTTGCCGTGAGGGCCATGCCGATGGCGCCGGTTGGCTGCAGTGCCCACGGGGTGCCCGCCGCAACCGCCCATTCATCCAGTGGTGCCCGACACATACGCAGCAGTCAACGCATCGGCGGGGGCATCGAACAATTGCCGGCACTGGCCGAACTCCACCAGTTTGCCCACACGGTCCTTCATCCAGAAGAAGGCTGCGTAGTTGGCAATACGACGCGCCTGGGCCAGGTTGTGGGTCACGACGACGACGGTGTAGCGACCCCGCAAGCGCAGGATCAGCTGCTCGACCACCGCCGATGAAATAGGGTCCAGCGCACTGCACGGCTCATCCATCAACAGCACGCTGGGTTCCAGCACAATGGCGCGTGCAATGCACAGCCGCTGCTGCTGGCCGCCTGACAGCGACAGTGCGGGGGCATCCAGCCGGTCATGCACTTCGTCCCACAGGCCCACATCGCGCAATGCGGTTTCAATCTTTTCGTCAAGCTCGGCCCGGTTTTTAACGCCGTGCTCGCGCAGCGGCAACTCCAGATTGCGGCGAATCGACAGGGGGAAGGGGTTGGGTTTTTGAAAAATCATGCCGATGCGCTGGCGCAATGCCATCACATCCACACCGCTGGCAAGCAGGTCGGTCGACTCAAACCGGATGCGCCCGGCAACGCGGCACCCGGCAATCAAATCGGTCATCCGGTTCAGGGTCGAAAGAAAACTCGTCTTGCCGCACCCCGAGGGGCCAATCAGCGCGGTGATGCAGCCCTGGTAGATGGTCAGTGAAACATCGTCGAGCACGGTGTTGGCGCCGTAGGCCACCAGCAGTTTGTCGATCTCGAAGTGCGCCACTGGCACGCAGCAGTGCGGGCCGGGTTCCACCTGGCCCAGGGTGTAGGTGGATTGAGCTGGCGCGCCCGTTGCAAGAGCGGCAGCGGAGATGGTGGTTTCTGGAGATTTCATGTGAGGCGCGATACCCTTCGTGCAAGCCAGCGGTCAGACATCAGCAAGGCCACGGCGTTGGCCGCCATCACCACGCCAATCAGCACCAGGGCTGACGCATAGGCCGATGGGTCGCCGCCGGTGACGTTCATTGACAAATCATAGATGTGCACCGCCAGCGCCCGCCCCGAGTCCAGCAAACTACCGGGCATGCGGTCAACATAGCCGCTGGTGAAAATGAGCGCTGCGGTTTCTGCCGCTGCACGGCCAATGCCCAGCACCAGCCCCGCTGTAATGGCCGGTGCGGCAGAAGGCAGCAACACATGCCAAAGCAGGGATGCACGCGTCATGCCGAGTGCGGCAGCGCCTTGCCGCCACCGGTCCGGCACGGCTGACAGCCCCGCCTCGGTGGTTCGGATCAGGATGGGCAACATCATGCAGGCCAGCGTCAAGCCGCCCGCCAGAATTGAAACCCCAAGCCCCAGAAACTGGCAAAAGAAAGCGTTGCCAAACAAGCCGAAAACGATGGACGGCACACCCGCCAGCACGTCCAGGCTGAGACGCACGTAGCGCCCCAGCCGCCCCCCCACCTGTGTGTATTCAGACAGCCATGCCGCCGTGGCAACGCCCAGCGGAACCGCGCTGGCCAGGGCCACCACCAGAATCAGCAAGGTGGATGCCAGAATGGAATTGATGCCCCCACTGCGCCCCGCGTTAGCGGGTTCGGCAAATAAAAACGACCACGACAATCGCGCCATGCCCTGCCACACCAGGTCGCCCAGTATGGCGGCAAACACCAGCACCACCACAGCGGCAGCGGCCCATACGGCAGCCGTCAGCAGCGGCTCTTGCAGGCTGACTTGAGTGCCATGGCGTGAAGTGGCGCGGTGGTCAGACATGGCGCACTGCCGTGCTGGCTTGCGCACGCGCTGCCAGCCATGCCAGCACCAGCGCCATCAGCATCAGCGCCAGACCTGAGGCAAACAATCCGGCGCGGTGGTCTGCCGTGGCGTAAGCCATTTCCAGCGCGATGTTGGCAGTGAGCACACGGACCGAGTCAAACAAACTGCCCGGCATTTGCACGACATTCCCAGCCACCATCAGCACCGCCATGGTTTCGCCCAGCGCACGCGCGCCAGCCAGCAGCGTGCCGCTGACAATGCCGCTGCGTGCGGCGGGAAGCGCCACGCCCAGCACTATGCCCTTGCGTGACAGGCCCAGCGCCGCAGCGCCGTTCAGCCAGCCCTGGGGCACGCTGGCCAAAGCCGATTCACTGGTCAGGGCAATCGTTGGCAACACCATCAACGCGAGGATCAGCATGGCGGCCAGCAGGCTGGACCCGGGCGGCTGCCAGCGCGCTATCAGCGGCACCAGCACGGTCAGCCCCCACAGCCCAAACACCACCGACGGAATGCCCGCTAGCAGGGCCACAATGCCGCGATATAACCGGGCCAGTGGCGTGGGTGCGTAAAAGCGAACGAACAGGGCCCCCGCCACGCCCAGCGGCACAGCAATCACCAGCGCGCCCACACTGGCTGCCAAGGTAGCCACGAGCATGGGGGCCATGCCAAAGCGGCCCTCCAGCGGGTACCAGCCGCTGCTGGTGGCAAACTGAAGCCACCCGCCGTTCGCCAGCACAGGCCAGGCCTCGCGCGCCAAAAAACCCAGCACCAACAGCAGCAGCAGCCCTGAGAAGCAGGCCAGCCCCGCCAGCAGCAGGGCGAGCCGCCGGTCAGCGTGCAAGCGGGACAAAATACTGCGCCTTGACCAAATCAGTCACCGCCGGTGACTTCGCCATGTCAATAAAGCGTTTGGCCGTACCCTCGGGGGCAGCCTTGGTCACCAGGTTGAGCGGGCGCGACAGGGGGAATGTGCCCGCCAGGACGTTCGCCACGGTGGCTGCAATGCCGTTCATGGGCAGCAGCTTGATGGGCGTTTTGTTGCCCGCCTCGAACTCCGCTGCGCCAATGGACACGTAACCCATCGCGCCGGGGTTGCCCGCCACGGTTTTGATGCCCTGCTGGTTGTCGCCAATCACGACCTGGGCCTTGATGTCGCTGTTCTTCAGGCCGAAGTGGCCAATGAAAAGCTCCAGCGTGGACCGCCCCTCGGCCTTGTTGACCACGGTGATCTGCCGGTCTTGCCCACCCACCTGCTTCCAGTTGGTGATTTGCCCGGTGTAGATTGCCTTGACCTGCTCGTCGCTCAGGGCGGCAACCGGGTTGCTGCTGTGCAAGATGACGCACACACCGTCGTAGGCAATGATGTGGCCGATGAGGTCGGCTTCGTTGGGTTTGAGAGCGCGCGACGCCATGCCAATTTGGGCCAGGCCCGTACGCGTATCGGTGATGCCGCGCCCCGAGCCGCCAGACTGCACGTCCACTCTCGCGCCGGGGTTCAGCTTTTCATAGCGCTTGCCAAGCTCCAGCACCAGCGGGGCGAGGGTGCTGGCCCCGGTGATGGTCAAGCGGTCGTCGGCGGCACTGGCGCGAGCCAGGCACATGCCTGCAAGGGTTAGAAAGCAAAGGGCTTTGACAAAGCATTTTTTCATGAAGCGGTTTGCAAAATAGGCTGGAAAGCAATTGCGCCTAGGCGGGCAGCGCACCCGCGCAGCTGCTGCCCTGGCCGGCCGTGCAGCCATAGCAATGGTCCGCAACGCGGATGGCATTGCCTTTGAGGTCGGTGTGGAGCAGGTCGCGCAAATGGGGACGGTTGGCAGCCATGGCGTCTTGGCTGATGTGGGT
>JANMVO010000086.1:0-2169 GCA_031392805.1 Rhodoferax sp.
CCGAAGCTGTGTGTCAAATCAAACGCGGGGGAAAGTTTCCAAAAGCCTTGCTTGTCCATGCGAAATGCAAAGTTGCGGCTGTGGTCATCCCGGTTATGCATGATGACGTTGAAGATGCAGCGCTCGAACGCCTTGACGACCTCGCGCTGGTCGCCCGTGATGCGCAGCGTGGCCAGCAGCACCGTTTCGTAGTCCAGCGATGGCAGGCGGTAGTCGGTTTGTAGATACGCAGACAGGCTCATGATGGGGACATGGCTGATCTGTTTGGCCTTTACCACGCGGTCAAAACGCTCCACGCCAAACGCGCTGTGCTTTTGCCCCATATCGAAAAATCGGCTTCGAGGCATATTCATGCCGCCCTGACGTGCGACACGCGCATACAGCTCTTCCACGGCGCACACTTCACGGTGTTCGCTATCAGCCGGGAACTTCATCAACCACGGCGTGGCACTGCCGGCAAGCGGCATGCCAGTACTAAGCGTTCCTGTTCGTGCATTGAAGTCAACCAAAACTTTAGGGCGCGCGCCTTGCGGTGAACCGCCAAGCTGCATCAAGTGACGCAGTTGCTCGTCAACCTTGTCAGCGCCAGAATTTCCGTCGGTTTGCAAGGCAATCACTTCTTTGGCGAGGTCTTTGAGTTGCAGTTTTTCAACGGGCAAGGTGTCTTCGTCAGCAGGTTCAAAAGACAACGCACCCATCGCGCGATTGCCCACAACAGCCAAGCGCTCCAGTACAGATACCTGTTGTGGATTGCGTCCCAGTTTGCGCAGCGCGCGATCCATCAGCAACATGCCCCAGCCATCCGGCAGTGCATCCGCAATAAAGCCCGGCAAGCCGTAAAAATATGACTCTCCTTTAAATGGCGTGGCTACAGCACCGGGCCGTGGTAACGGATGATGCATGGGAGATAGCTGCAACCCACGCTCAATCGCCTGCTGTGAGTATTCAAACAAAACACCGCGTGCCGTATCTGCCAGGGTGCCCAATGGCCAGTGTTCACCCCAACCTTCGTAGATGACCTGAAGCTTTTTCATGGCCAGGTTGAAGCTTTGGTCAAAGACCTGGGCGCACGGGCGCGCTGGCGTTTTGCAAGCGACTCCTCAAGCTCGGCCTGTGCGATGCTTTCTACAGTGGGCGTAAATAGAGCATTCAGCTGATCGACCACCTGCAAGGCTTGCGCAATGCGCACAACGAATTCAAATCCACCCTGCCCAAGCGCCTCTAATCTGCGCACAGAAGACAACGAGCTTTGTGCCATTTGAGCCAACTGCTCTTGCGTCAAATTCTGCGCAAGGCGCAAACGTCTAATTCGCCCACCAATATCAGCACAAATGCGCTGTGATGACAATAAATTAAATGTTCTCATAAGAACGTTAATTATTTCTTTACGCCATTTAAAAGTCACATTTGAACATTTAATAAAATGATCAAAGAGGAATATTCCCGTGCTTGCGCCACGGATTCTCAAGCTTCTTGTCGCGCAGCATCACCAAAGACCGGCAAATGCGTTTGCGGGTTTCGTGCGGCAGGATGACATCATCAATGAAGCCGCGCGCCCCCGCCACAAACGGGTTGGCAAAGCGGGCTCTGTATTCTGCCTCCTTCGCAGCCAATTTGGCGGGATCTCCCTTGTCTTCACGGAAGATGATTTCCACTGCGCCCTTGGCACCCATCACCGCAATCTCGGCATTCGGCCAGGCAAAGTTCACGTCGCCACGCAGATGTTTGGAACTCATCACGTCGTAGGCACCGCCGTAGGCTTTGCGGGTGATGACGGTGATTTTCGGCACGGTGCATTCGGCGTAGGCGTACAGCAGCTTGGCACCGTGTTTGATGATGCCGCCGTACTCTTGAGACGTGCCGGGCATGAAGCCGGGCACATCCACAAACGTCACCACGGGGATGTTGAAGCAATCGCAAAAACGCACAAAGCGCGCGGCCTTGATAGCGCTTTTGATGTCCAGGCAACCCGCCAGCACCAGCGGCTGGTTGGCGACGATGCCGACCGTCTGGCCTTCCATGCGGGCAAAACCGATGATGATGTTTTTGGCGTACTCGGGCTGGATCTCGAAGAAATCGCCGTCGTCCACGGTTTTAACGATCAGCTCTTTCATGTCGTAAGGCTTGTTCGGGTTCTCGGGCACCAATGTATCCAGGCTCATGTCCATG
>JANMVO010000113.1:0-2753 GCA_031392805.1 Rhodoferax sp.
GACGGCGCCGACCAGGCCGCTGGCAATGCCCCAGAAGGTGCAGATCACCAGGGTGGTGACAGCCAGTGAACCGGGCAGCTTGCGGAAGGCGAGCTGGACGCTGTGGAACATTTTGTCCACCAGCGCGCCGCGTTCCATCACATAGCCCATCAGCACAAATAGCGGGATGGATAGCAAGACGTCGTTGTTCATGGCACCAAAGGCGCGTTGAACCATCAGGTCGAAGATCTTGTTGTCGAGCCACGGCGTGGCCGGGTCGTAAAAGGCGACAAAACCAAACAGCATGCCCAGGCCCATCAGCGTGAACGCGGTGGGAAAGCCCATCATGATCACGACCACGATCAGGCACAGCATGGTCATACCAAGTGCAGCGTTAGTCATAGGGCCCCCACGTTTGCCGCCAAGGCGGTTGCACTGCCCCCCGAGGGGACGTGATCTTGTTTGAAGCGGTTCTGCACGGCGATCATCATCAACCCTTCATTCCGACAGATTTTTCGATGGCCAGGCGCTTGGCTTCTTCATCGACGTACTCGCTGCCCTCCAGCTGCTGCGCTACTACATCGGATTCCTGCGCGTCTTTCAGTCGCGGTGTCCAGGCGCCGGTTTTAATGCACACCACGCAGCGGACGATTTCGGAAATGCCCTGCATCAGCACCAGAGCGCCCGCCAGCGGAATAATGAACTTGAAGGGATAGACCGGGAGCGGGTCGGCATTGAAGGTTTGTTCGTGAATGGCGAGTGAGTCCTGAAAGTAAGTCCAGCCCGACCATGTAAGCGCGGCAATTCCGGGAAGGAAGAACGCGATGTACAGCACCAGGTCGATGCTGGCCTGGGTACGCGGCTTGAAATTGCCATACAGGAAGTCCCCGCGCACGTGGCCATCCTGCGCCAGCGTGTAGGCGCCGCCCATCATGAACAGGGTGCCATAAAGCATGTTGCTGACATCAAAGACCCACGCTGTCGGTGCGTTGAGCGCGTAGCGCTTGAAGACCTCGATCACGACCAGAAGCATCAACACCACGATAAGCCAGGCAAACGCCTTGCCGACCCAGGTGCTGATCTCGTCAGCCGTGTGTAAAAGTGTTTGAACTTTCATTTTTCTCTTTTCTAAAAAAACAAACCAGCCACCCGGTTTCCCGGTGTGGCTGGCGTGAGCAGACCCTAACCCGCGAGCTGTTTATGCCTTCTTGGCGCCCTTGGCAAAGTAATGGTTGTAGGCCATTTTGAAATCGACCATGTAGTCGTTCTGCCATTGGCCAGCGCGCTCGGCGTAAACTTTTTGCGAATCGATAATTTTCTTGAACAATGGGTTCTCGCCGCCCTTTTTCGCGATGATTTTGTCCCACGATACCAGCTGCGCACGCAAAATGGCGTCAGGGGTTTTGTAGAACTTGATGCCCTGCTTCTTTAGTTCGATGTAGTCCTTGGAATTGCGGTCAATCGCCTTCCAGCTCATGTCGGCGCTTGCGGCCTGCACGCTGTAGTCGATGATGGCCTTCAGTTCCGCCGGCAGTGCGTTGTACTTGCCTTTGTTGAACAGGATCTCGAACTGCTCGCCCGACTGGTGGAAGCTCTGCAACATGCAGTTCTTCACGACATCAGGGAAGCCCAGAATGCGGTCTGACGTGGCGTTGTTGAACTCGGCCGCGTCCAGCAGGCCACGGTCCAGTGCCGGAATGATCTCGCCACCAGGCAGTGGATTTACTGCCGCACCCATGTCGGTGTACATGTCAACGGCCAGGCCCACCGTACGGAACTTCACGCCCTTCAATTGGGCGACGTTGGAGATCGGCTTTTTGAACCAGCCGAAGGGCTGGGTAGGCATGGGGCCATACAGGTAAGACACCACGTCCATATTGAGGGACTTGTAGACCTCGTCCAGCAGGGCCTTGCCACCGCCGTAATTGTGCCAGGCCAGAACCATGTTCGGGTCCATGCCGAAGGCCGGGCCGGAACCCCACAGGGCCAGGGCGTTGTTCTTGCCGTAATGGTAAGCTACCACGCCGTGGCCGCCGTCCAGCGTGCCTTTGTTGACGGCTTCCAGCAGCTGGAATGGTGGCACGACCGAACCTGCAGGCAGCACTTCAATTTTGAGTTTGCCGCTGGCCATGGAGTTGACCTTGTTGGCAAAGTCGTTAGCATATTCGTGGAAGATGTCTTTGGCAGGCCATGTGCTCTGAAAACGCAGCGAGGTGGTGGTCTGCGCGGTGGCGATCATGGGTGCAGACATGGCACCAGCGGCAACTGCAGCGCCCTTCAAGAGGCCGCGGCGGCGGGGGCTTTTGTTTTCGGTCATATCTATGGACTCCAGTGGTTTGTGGACGGGTTCTGAGGAACTCTGGAATTCTTAGGCACGACACGCGGCAGACAAAGAGGGTTTCCCCCGAGATTTCCCGGTAATTACCCTCAATAAAGGTGGAACCGATTATCCAAATAGGCGGTAATGTCCCCCGGCTCTTTTTCGCAAGCGATTGCACGATGCTGCGTTGGCCGGGAAGTTCCGTGTTGCACGGCTATGGATGGCTTGAAAAAGTTGAGGCTTCTTGTCAAGCACGCACACATGAAATGCGGGAACTACTAAGTGCGCAGAGCGGTAAGTGGGATAAATTAGAAGGCTGCATATTGTCCCGAGTTCAAGCGGTACGCGAGGCTGAAAACCGCCGCGACCCCGATAGGCCTGTGCAGTCAATGTATTCATCAACCTGGAGACACTATGAAAATTCATTTTGCAAAATTGGCCGTCGCGTCAGTTG
>JANMVO010000121.1:0-4236 GCA_031392805.1 Rhodoferax sp.
AGGTTGTTCTCGGTCACCATCAGATCGGGCCAAACCAAGGCCATCAGCTCGTCTTTGCTGACCATGCGGTCGCCGTGCTCAACCAGGCACAGCAGAAAGTCGAAAGTGCGCGCACCCAGGGCCACTGGCGCGCCATCCATCAGCAACTGGCGTGTGCCGGGCAAGAGTTCAAAGCGGTCGAACCGGTAGCGCGCTGACAAGAATTCTCCTGGTCAATGGTGACGTGCGGATCATTGTGCATCCGGGCGTTGAATTTCAGGAAATTTCATACCTTTTAGGGGAATTTTCCAGAGGTCTTGACTTTTGCTGCCGACATCAGCATCAGCATCCGCCTTGCCAGCAAAACGGGCAAGCGCAGCACAAATCCGGCAAAGAGCCGCGAGTGCATCCAGGTCAGCAGCAGGTTGTCGCGCAGGTAGTTGAAATGCGAAACACCCCCCTCATCAGCGCGAAAATAGCGCACGGTCGCAGGCAGGTTGACCGGCTTGACGCCGCGCCAGCACAAGCGCACCACAGCCTCGGGGTCAAAGTCGAAACGGCGCATCCAGCGCTGCCCGTGCATGACGCGCCGCAGCGGCTCAATCGGGTAGACGCGAAAGCCGAACAGCGAGTCGCCAATGCCGGCCCACAGGGTTTCCAGATTGGCCCAGCCGTTTGACACCTTGCGGCCGTTCACGCGCAGCCGGGGCGCGTCGGCCGCAAACACCGGCACACCCAGCACCATGGCAGCGGGCTGGGCGGCGGAAGCGGCCATGAATTCGGGAATCAGGTGAGCCGGGTGCTGGCCATCGGAGTCCATGGTCAGCACATGTGTGAAGCCTTGCGCCGCAGCGAGATCCAGGCCGTGCAGCACGGCGGCGCCCTTGCCGACGTTGCGCGGCAGCACGAGCACCCGCAAATCTCCATCCTCCCCGGCCATCGCCTGAAGGCCTGTGGCGCTGGCATCGGTGCTGCCGTCCACCACCACCCAGACGGGTGTCCACTGCGCGCGCGCCGAACGCACCGTTTCATAGACCTTGGGGCCAGGGTTGTAGCTGGGAATCAGGACAAGATGCGTGCGGGAGGCGGCGAGTGGGGAACTGGACACGGAATCTTTCATCGGCATAAAACCTGGGCAATGGGAGAAAACGCAGACAGGCGGTAAAGTTACGGTCAAGTTAACGTGCAAGCTGACGTGAAAGAACTGACAGTCTCCAGGGCGCTTCGCTTGCGGGCATGACAGTCAGGGCGAAGGCTGCGAGACGGGAAAGTCGGGTAACTGCGCCTGCGCCAGCTCGGCCTGAAAGTACTGCTCAAGTTCGCAGGCGAAGTGCGCGGTTTGCTGGGGTGGATCAAACCGCCGACCAAGCCGGATTCGGTAAGTGATGGGCATTCTTGGCGTCCACAGCAGCGACCATCCCTTGCCCAGAAAGCCCGAATTGGTCTCAATAAAGACCGTCTGTACCGGCACGCCAGCCTTCTTGGCGATCAGTCCGGCCGTTCCCTGCATGGCGCCGACGGGAAACCGCCTGGTGCGCGTCCCCTCGGGAAAAAGCAGCAAATGGCTACCCCGGTGCAAATCGGCAACGGCCAATTGCACCATGGTGCGAAGCGGCGTGTTGCGGATATAGCCCGCCAGCCGGGCACCCGCGCCAAAAAAGACGCTGTTGACGAGGTCGGCCTTCATGATGCAGCCAACATTGGACAGCCGGGAAAAAATCATCACGACATCGAGCAGTGAAGGATGGTTGGGCGCGATGATCACGGCCGGGCCGTCGCGCAAGGCGTCGAGTTCAGTCAGGTCAAAGCGGCAGGCACCCATGGCCACCAACAGGCGCAGATAACCCCGGAACATAAAGGCCACGAGCCGGCGGCCGACCCGCTGGCTCAGAACACGGGGCAACAACGCGCTCAGCGGAAAGGCCAGCAGCGTAGCGCTCAGGCAAACCAGGCCTAACAGCATGAAACCCAGGTGCAGCCTGACAGTTTCAAACAGAACCCTGATGCCACTCGGCAGTTTGAGTTGCCCTTTCAGCACGGTAGTCGACTCATTTTCCATAAAGACAGTGCGTCTGGTGCCATTCAACGCGCGGCCAACTCAGCACTCTCAACGACGCGAATGTTGGCCTTGCGCAGGCGCATCGCCTGCCAGGAGCGCTTGAAGTTCATGGCCGATGCAATATAGAAAATAGCCTTGAACACAGTCAGCGAACGCCAAATCGGTGTTTTGCCAAAAATATCGCCGGCCAGCATCGACAGCAAGGCATCTTTGACGCGCCACACGTTGCTGGGCGCCATGAACATGTCGCGCATGGTCGGGTTCGTCACGCGGTAAATAAACCACGAAAACTCACGGGGGCCCTTGCGCACCCGCCGGTCAAAATTCGCCAGTGCCGACGCGCCTTTGGCCGGCTCGCGCAGGCAGACATCCACCGTATCTGCCGCGTCGAAGCCGCCTTGCATCGCCAGCATGACGCCCGACGAAAATACGGGGTCGATGAAGGTGAAGGCATCGCCAATGAGCAGGTAGTTGGGTCCGTGCGTGCGTGCGCAGGTGTAAGAGAAATTTCCGGTCGCCTCCACCCCGCACGACAGCGATGCCTGGGCAAGCCTCGCGGCCAGCGCCGGGCACAGGGCAATCGTATCGAGAAAAAACTCCTTGACCGGCTTGCTCCGGCTCTTCAGGTAGTGCGGCCAGACTACAGCACCGATGCTGGTGGTGCCGTCGGCAAGCGGGATCAACCAGAACCAGCCATGGTCGAACCAGAAGATCGTGATGTTGCCTTCGTCCTGGCCGGTGTGCCGGGTTGCGCCCGTGAAATGGGCGTAAAGCGCCGAGCTGTTGTGTTTGGGGTTGCGGCGCTTGATATCGAACTGCCGGCCCAGCAGTGTGTCGCGCCCCGAGGCGTCCACCACAAAGCGGGCGCGCCAGCGCTGGAGGCGGCCATCTTCGTGTTGCGCATGAACGGTGGCGCCGCCACGGTCAGGGGCAAAAGCCACATCGCGCACGCGGCAGCCTTCAATGACTTCGGCGCCTGCGCGGGCGGCGTTTCGAATCAGGATTTCGTCGAATTCGGAGCGCCGCACCTGGTAAGAAAAGGGCATGGATTTGTCCCAGGCATCGCTAAACTTGAAGGTCTGGCTCTTGCTGGCATGCCAGGGCGAGACAAATTCAGCGCCCCACTTTTCGATGCCGATTGCCTTGACAGCCTCTGCCACCCCGAGTTTTTCAAACAGCGGCAAATTGGCCGGCAGCAGCGACTCGCCAATGTGAAAACGCGGATGGTGTTCTTTTTCAAGAACCACCACTTTGTGCCCCCGTTGCGCCAGCAGCGCCCCCGCCGTGGCGCCTGCGGGGCCACCGCCAATCACCAATACATCACACTCGCTCACGGTTGCGCAAGCTGATGAAGTCGATGAACTCTGCTCGGTCATTGTGGGTCCCTGGTTAAAAGTTTTTCGAGCCTGCGGCAAACCCGTGGCCCTGGTCCGTGGTATTGTTTTTTAGCGCTTCAGCATCAGTCTGACGAGTTTACTGCGGGGCCGTGACGGTTTTCGCTGAATTCGCCCACATGCAGGCTCGACATGCCTCTGTGCCGCAGCCATCCGAAGGTCTGTGCGGCTGCCAGCACAACGCGCCACAGTTTTTGGCCAACGCGCAGACAATGAATAAATCCGCGCTTCATTAGCAGACAATTCCAGGCAATGCTTAAAATAATGTGCTATTTTAACTATAGCATACTATCCAGTATATACGAGGGATAAGTGCAATATTGGTTCTCAAAATCTGCGCCGGTTGCGTCGCAACAACCCTTAGGTGCAACGTCCCGAGTGTCTCTCCGCGCGCTCGTCACGCTCGGCACCGTCGCCGCCATGATTGCATTGCTGCTGGCCTGGTGGTTCACTCACGCCGAAACCGTGGCGGCGATCAATGTGCGCTTGGCACCTTTGGTACGCACCCTGCAGTTCTCAGGCCGGGTGGCAACGATGTCCCGCGTTGATATTGGCAGCACGCTGACCGGGCGCGTCGTGCAGGTCACTGTTTTTGAGGGCGCGCAAGTAGCCAAGGGTGACATGCTGGTGCGCCTGGAGAGCGACGAATTGCGTGCCGCACTTGACCAGGCCCAGGCCAATGAACGCCAGTCTGCCGCGCGCCTGGCCGGCCTGCGCAGTACCGGGCGCAGCAGCGCGCAAGCTGTGTTGGCACAAGCGGATTCCGTGCTGGTGGCCGCTCAGGCCGAGTTGCAGCGCACGCAG
>JANMVO010000152.1:0-3199 GCA_031392805.1 Rhodoferax sp.
GATTTCCCCCAAAGCATGGGTGGCGCCTTGCGTGCGATCAATGCTGAGGAACTGCTTGACATTCGACAACAGGCCGAGTTTTTTCTCGCGCTGGGTCAATATGATCAAGCCATCCAGATTTTGGAGAGTCGAATCAGTGAGCACGGTGAATCCAGTCCCCTGGTTTACCTGGACTTGTTGAAAATACTCCATTCATTGGGCCGAGAACCCCAGTACTTGGCGCTTCGTGATGATTTCAATCTGCGGTTCAAAGGTCAACTAACCGAATTTGCCACCTTTCACGCTGAGGGCAAGGCCCTTGAAGACTACCCGGCCGCCTTGGCGAGCATCTCCGCGCTGTGGCCATCGGCTCATGTGATGGGGCTGATTGAAGACTTTATCTTCAGAAACCCGGGCGAAGGCCGTGACCCGTCTTTTGATCTGGCCGCCTTCCGTGAACTGCTGCTGTTGCATGCAATTGCTAGGCAACTGGATGCAGAGAACAGGGGAGCCGCTGTCAGCGGGCACGCCCCGCTCACGCGCAGTTTGAAGGTCTGCGCAGCGCCGGTGCAAGGCTCTCTGCAGAGCGCGGCAGGACACTTGCCAAGTGGGTCAACTCTTGATATTGACCTAGACCTGATGGCGCAACCGGAGGCTGCAGGCGATCCCGACCGGGGCATGCCGGCCAGGGCAGAGTTGCCCATCCAATTTTGATCAGCCCGGTCAGAAGCGACAGTCCACTCCCGTTTTTGAACGAGAATACGTTCAATTTATTGGACTGACTGTGGAATTTCGTGCCAAAGTTGCAGGATGGGTATTACTGTGTGCTGCTTTCAATTGTGGAGCACTAACGCTCGGGCGCATGCGTGGTGTGGCAATTGTGGGCCAGCCGCTTGAGGTGTCTGTCCAAGTTCAACTTGACGCCGGAGAAAGTGCCTCGTCGCTGTGCATCGAGGCCGATGTTTTTCATGCAGACACCCGCCAGGAACCCGGCCGTGTCCGGGTCTCTGTTGATGCACCGCAACCATTGTCGCAGGCGGCCACAGTCCGGATTTCGTCGTCGCCATCGGTAGACGAGCCCATTATTACCGTCTATCTGAAAGCCGGTTGCGCACAGAAGAGCACCCGCCGGTATGTCTTGTTGGCAGATTTTCCCAGTGAACCCGTGTTGCCTGCTGCGCCCGTGGCCTTGCCGCTTGTTGTTCCTTATGTACCAGCCGCTGCACCATCGGCAGTCTCTGCCTCTGGCTATCGCGAAACACCAGCGACCGAGGCAGGCGCTAACAGAAAGTCTCCTGCGCAACCCGCATTTCGCGCAAAGGCAATTGACGCACGGCCAGCGCCCTTAGCCAAGCCGGTCGCCGCTGAAAAGCCCGCCGTGCAACGCAGTGTGCCGCGCAAGAAACCTGATGTGTCCGCACAAGTGCAGGCCCGTGCACCGGAGAAGCTGTTCGAGAAACCGAAGGCGGCTCCACCCGGTAGCCTCTCACGGTTGAAGCTCGACTCCATGGTCATGCTCGCAGAGCGGGTGACCAGTCTGGAATCATCTACCACCGTGCCGGTGGCAGAAGTCCTGCGGGACTCGCAACGACTTCAGTCGCTGGAAGTGGACATGAAGACCTTGACGGCATTGGCAGCACGCAACGAGGTTAATCTGCTTGAACTGCGAGCGCGCCTGCAAAAAGCTGAGTCAGAGCGCTTGCCCGCGCTGTGGGTTTACGCCTTGGCGGCTCTGGTGGTCTCCTGTCTGGCAGCGATGGCTTATCTGTGGAGCCGACAACGCATTGCGCCGCAGGCTGCGCTCCCGGCCAACTCAAAAGATGATTGGTGGACTGGCTCGCGTGGCGCACCGCTGACACCTGCCTCTGCGCCTGCGTCCGTGACTGGCAATGTTCGCGACGCAGGAGCTGACCAGACGCTGGCGACGGCCAGCACGCGCCCGACTGTCCCTGTGGCCAACTCGCCGTTGTTGCCGCGTCTGCACGATGCACCTGAGTCTGAAGTGGACGTCAGTCTTGTGGAAATGAGCGCGTCAAATTTTGACAAGCTCATGGCGTCGGGGCAGTCGCACAGTGCGCTGCGCAAGGGGCCTTTGCCTGCGCCAGTTGAACCATCGCGCCCTCAGGCTTTGCAAGCCGAACAGGTCAGGTCTATCAATTCAGAAGAACTGTTTGACATCAGGCAACAGGCCGAATTCTTTGTGTCGCTCGGGCAGACCGATCAGGCGGTGCGAATCCTTGAAAACCGGATCAACGAAAATGGCGAGTCAAGCCCTTCGCTTTACCTGGACTTGCTCAAAATCCTTCACGCGCTAGGCCTGCGGACCGATTTCCGCGAGTTCCGCGAAGACTTCAGTCTGCTGTTCAACGGCAATATCCCCGAGTTCGCGTCCTTCGAGGACGAGGGAAAGAGTCTTGACGAATACCCCCATGTTTTGGCGCACATCATTGCGCTTTGGCCCAAGCCCAAAGTGTTGATGGTGATTGAGGCTTCCATCTTCCGCGACCCCTGGAATGACAAGGGTGCGCCGTTTGATCTGGCGGCATTTCGCGAATTGCTCCTGCTGCATGCCATCGCGCAAAGTAGTGCCAACGCTGATGATGATGCCTTTGGCACCGCCGCTGGTGGTGCTGCCGCCCCCCCGCTAAAAAGCCGGGATGTGGACACGGGAAAATCGGCGATTCTGGATGTGAATCTCACGGAAATTGAATTGGACAGTCCCGGCTTTGTAACCGTGCCTGACGCAAGTCCTTTTGAAGGTCCAGACTTCCCGAAGATGATGGCGGGGCATGATCCAGCGCCTGTGCAAAGCGCGGTAGCCTTTCCTCCTAAAGAACCGCTGCCAGACCCAAACCGGATCGACTTCGAATTGCCAGACTCATTCAGCGGGCTTGCGGGGCTTAGGCCAAAAGACTGATTTTTGCGGAGAAGTACGGTTCGCAGGCTCAAGGTCAGGCAGATGCATCAACGGCGGACCTGCAATGCGCCGGGATTCACAATGTTGGTGGGCGTGCCCTTGATGAAGTTGATCACGTTGTCAAAAGCTGCGCCAAAATACATCTCATAGCTGTCTTGCTCAACATAGCCAATGTGCGGCGTGCAGATGCAGTTTTCCAGACGCAACAGCGCATGGCCCTGCAAAATTGGCTCGGTCTCGAATACATCGACTGCGGCCATGCCGGGACGCCCCCGATTCAGGGCACTGATCAAGGCGTCGGCT
>JANMVO010000174.1:0-8246 GCA_031392805.1 Rhodoferax sp.
GACTTTCGAGCCCAAGGTGAAGGCAGTGAAGGTGCCAAAGCGTGATCTTCTCGCGGAAGGTGCTCAGTGGATTTTGGATAAACGGGGAGCCGACGACTTTGGTCCTGAAGCTGCGATGGTTGAACTGATCTGCTTTTTGACTGGCTCTACTGAATCGGAAGTGGTCGAGATCATCACACCACATTCCGATATTGCCGAATAATCGTACAACGTACCCATGACGAAAAAGCAATCCAAACGCGAGAAGACTTTCAGTGTTTCCCAAGATTTTTTCGAACAATTCAATCCTGAAGCAAAACGCTTTGGACGGATTGTTCTGCCTCTCACTGGAAAACTGTCTGAATTGATTCCGCATGAAGTGGCGCATGCAGTCATCGGTTACCTTGGAGCCGTGACTGCAAAAGACGACGAGTTTTCAGCGACAACTATTGGAACGCTGACTGTAAAAATTTCAGACGCTATTGGATTGAATGTCGCACGACGGGTTCTTCATTGAAAGCGTCAGATTAAAAGCTGGTTTTCGAACACTCTGTATTGCTCTACATAGGCATCATTGATTCTCAAACCTACATCTCCCCAATCAGTATGTTGATCGACAAGATGCACCTGCTTTACAGTGAAATTGCCGCAAAATGCCCCCCGCCAGCCCGCCATCGACCGAATCCGCCATCCTCATCTGCCTGCAAGCATTGCAGCGTGAGGTCATGCACCTGGTGGCGCAACAGATGCCCTGGCTCACGACTGCGGAGATGTGCCAGCGCTACAGCGTCACTCCCAAAACTCTGACCGCCATGGAGTTGCGCGGGGAAATCCCCACCCGGCAAAAGGGCCGCTGGAACCGGGCTGAACTGCTCGCGTGGGAACTCGCGCCATGACCGACCCTCACCCCAGCTTCGCCGCCAGCTCCCCCACACCTGGATTGAAATAAATTAGCGCGTGTTTCGGGTCGCGCCATCCGAACATCTTGCACATCTCCAACATCGACAGCCGACCGCTGGAACCAATCCACGTCGCCGCCGTATGCCGCGCGTCGTGAAACGTAAACCCAGCCAGCCCAGTGCGGCCACGCGCCCGTCGAAACAGCGTGTCCAACACCGGCCCGCTCACCCCAAACACCCGTACTGCATCCAGCCCGCGTGCCCGCTCCAACACCCGGCGGGCTTTGAGCGACAGCGGCACATCACGCGCCGCGCCTGATTTTGTCGTGCCGCTGGTTAGGTGCACATGCGTGCCTCGCACCTGTGGCCACGTCAGCCCGGTCAGCTCACCGGCGCGCATGCCCGTGCGCAGCGCGGCCACCAGGCACAGCGCCACCGCTTGGCTGATGCTGCGGGCATCGCTCTGACCATTTTCCTGACGTCTGGGAAATGATCGGTGCCCAGCGCCCGCAGCATCAGCTTGATCTCGCGCCAGGTCAGCAGCCGCTCCCGGTGCGCTGGCCGGGGCGGCTTGCGAACATCTTTGACTGGGTTGACGGTGATCCAGCGCCACTCGCGCCGCGCCACCTCAAATACGCCCGAGAGCAGCGCCACCTCGCGCAGCACCGTCCCAGGTGCTACCTGGGCCAAGCGCGCATCACGCCACAGCGCAATGTGATCCGTCTGCACGTGGGGCAGCGGCACATGCACCGGTAGCATCGGCGACCGCTCAAAGGCCGCGAGGCGCAAATGCTCCCAGCGCCACCCGCGCCGCTTCTGGCTCACCTCGGCGGCATAGCGGCGCAAAGCATCCAGCAGTGTTTTTCGCGTGCCAAGGCTACCGGCAGATTCCCGCAGCTCCACATCGCGCCTGGCAGCCCATTGCTGCGCCTCGCGCCGGGTTTTAAACGTCTCGCTCTCACGCTGCCCCAGCACCTGAAGCTGGACGCGGAATCCGGTCAAAGTCTTTTGGATGCTGGCCACAAAATGGGGGATTGGGTTGCCGAAGTCTACCGTTTGTTCCGGGAAACGAGGGCTTCAAGGCCTTGATTCTACTGTGTTTTCCCTCTGTAGACGGAAATCTAAGGGAAATGTGTGGTGCCCGAGACCGGAATCGAACCGGTACGCCCGTTATTCACGAAAGCGGCGGATTTTAAGTCCGATGTGTCTACCAATTTCACCACTCGGGCAATCGACTCCATTCTCAAACTAAAAGGCCCACCAACATCTGTTGCCGAGGCACACGACAGCAGATTTGCTAACTTAATTTTCGATTTGAGATTCTGGAGGCGCGACCCAGAGTCGAACTGGGCTAAACGGATTTGCAATCCGTTGCATAACCGATTTGCTATCGCGCCAGCATTTTTTTGACAAAAAAGGGAAGCCACTGGCTTCCCTTTTCACAAATTGGAGCGGGAAAAGAGTCTCGAACTCTCGACCTCAACCTTGGCAAGGTTGCGCTCTACCAACTGAGCTATTCCCGCGTTTCAAGACTCAAATTATAACGTATTTTTGAGCCGCTTCAATCAAGGCCGTATCAATGAACGCGTGCCGCGTTTGCATGTGCGCATGGTTTGATTTACGTCAATGCTTGATGGACTCACCCAACTCAAGCGCTGACTTGGCCGTTGACACGGCCACGTCTGGCACAGCTGCAACGGTCAAGGGTTCGTCGTCGGGCAGCGGCATGGGCATGCGCACAAGGGCTATTTCAAGCACCTTGTCAATCCAGCGTACCGGCACAATCTCCAGCCCATTTTTGACGTTTTCGGGAATGTCCTGCAAATCCTTGGCGTTCTCTTCAGGAATTAACACGGTCTTGATGCCACCTCTCAGCGCCGCCAATAGCTTCTCTTTTAAACCCCCGATGCCGGTAACTTCCCCCCGCAAAGTAATCTCACCCGTCATGGCAACGTCACCCCGCACGGGAATACCCGTGAGCGCTGATACAAACGCTGTCGTCATGGCCGCGCCAGCGCTCGGTCCATCTTTGGGTGTAGCACCATCCGGCACGTGAATGTGGATGTCTTTTTTTTCGAAAACTTCGTCCTTTATGCCCAATCGACGTGATCGGCTTCGCACCACGGTGCGCGCTGCTTCAACCGATTCTTTCATCACATCGCCCAATGAACCGGTACGCGTGATGGTGCCCTTGCCGGGCATGATGGCCGCTTCAATCGTCAGCAAATCACCGCCCACTTCGGTCCACGCCAGACCTACCACTTGCCCGACCTGGTTCTGCTCTTCGGCACGTCCATAACTGAACTTGCGCACACCAAGGAAGTCGTTGAGGTTGGAACCATCTACCTTGACCTGAGGCATCATCTTTTTGAGCTGGAGCCCCTTGACCACCTTGCGGCATATTTTGGAAAGTTCACGTTCCAGCGAACGCACGCCTGCTTCACGCGTGTAATAACGAACGATATCGCGCACGGCTTCTTCGGTGACCAATAACTCTTCGTCTTTAACGCCGTTGTTTTTCAATTGCTTGGGCAGCAGGTACTTGCAGGCAATACTGGTTTTTTCGTCTTCGGTGTAACCCGAAAGCCGGATGACCTCCATGCGGTCCAGCAAGGCCGGTGGAATATTCATCGAGTTTGAAGTGGCGACGAACATCACATCACTGAGGTCAAAGTCCACTTCAACGTAATGATCGCCAAACTTGTGGTTTTGCTCAGGGTCAAGCACCTCCAGCAATGCGCTTGAAGGGTCGCCACGGAAATCGGTGCCCAGCTTGTCGATTTCATCCAGCAGAAACAGGGGGTTGCGCGTCCCTACCTTGGAGAGACTTTGCAGCACCTTGCCCGGCATGGCGCCAATGTAGGTCCGTCTGTGGCCGCGAATTTCGGCCTCGTCACGCATGCCACCAAGCGCCATGCGCACATACTTGCGCCCGGTTGCCTTGGCAATGGACTGGCCCAAGGAAGTCTTGCCAACGCCGGGCGGGCCAACGAGGCAAAGAATGGGCGCCTTAAGCTTGTCGACGCGCTGCTGAACGGCAAGGTACTCCAGAATGCGGTCCTTGACCTTGTCCAGCCCAAAGTGGTCTTCGTTGAGCACCGCTTCTGCATGGGTCAGGTTGTGCTTGATCTTGGTCTTGGCGGCCCAAGGCAGTCCAGCCAGTACATCAATGTAATTGCGCACCACAGTTGCCTCGGCAGACATGGGCGACATGAGCTTGAGCTTCTTCATCTCGCCTTCGGCTTTTTTCAGAGCTTCCTTTGGCATCCTGGCCGACTTGATCTTTTTCTCAATCTCGTCGATATCAGCACCGTCTTCGCCCTCACCAAGCTCCTTCTGGATGGCCTTGACCTGCTCGTTCAGATAGAAATCGCGCTGATTTTTCTCCATCTGCCGTTTGACACGACCCCGGATTTTCTTGTCAACGTTCAGAATATCGACTTCACGCTCAATCTGCTCATACAGGTTTTCAAGCCGCTCTTTGATGCCTGCCAGGCCAAGCACAGCCTGCTTGTTCTCCAGCTTGAGCGGCAAATGCGCAGCAATCGTGTCGGCAAGCCGACCGGCGTCGTCAATGCTGGAAATAGAAGTCAAAATTTCAGGCGGTATTTTTTTGTTGAGCTTGACGTAGAGATCAAACTGCTGCATTACCGCCCGGCGCAATGCCTCTATTTCACTTGATTTGCCGCGTACTTTTTCGACAGCTTCCGGCACCACTTCAATCGGCGTCACAGTTGCTGAAAAAAACAATTCTCCTTCGTCAATCTTGTTCACCATCGCGCGCTGCTGGCCTTCGACCAGCACTTTAACGGTGCCGTCGGGCAGTTTAAGCATCTGCAGGATGGTGGAAACGCAGCCAACGTCAAACATATCCGAGACCAGCGGGTCATCTTTGGCTGCAGTTTTTTGCGCGACCAGCATAATGCGGCGCTCTGCCGCCATGGCCGCTTCGAGCGCCTTGATGCTCTTGGGTCGACCGACAAAAAGCGGAATCACCATGTGTGGAAAAACCACCACGTCGCGCAGCGGCAACAGTGGCAAGTCAATGGGAATGGCAGGCAGGGGGGGATGACCGGACATTTGGGACCTTTTCGTTTATCAAGCTTTTTTTGCGGCTTCGCGGTACACCAGAAGTGGCGGCTTGTTTTCTTCAATGGTGGACTCGTCTACAACCACTTTGTCTACGTTAGACGTATTTGGCAATTCGAACATGGTGTCAATCAGCGACTGTTCAAGGATTGAGCGAAGACCACGCGCCCCGGTTTTACGCGCAAGTGCCTTTTTGGCAATAGCCTTCAACGCAGACGGACGAATCTCAAGATCCACGCCTTCCATGGCAAGCAGTTTGCTGTATTGCTTGACCAGCGCGTTTTTAGGTTCAGTCAGGATTTGCACCAGCGCATCCTCGCTCAGTTCGGCCAGGGTAGCCACGACCGGCATGCGCCCCACCAATTCAGGTATCAAGCCGAACTTGATAAGGTCTTCCGGTTCCACCTCTTTGAAAACCTCGGTCAGGGAGCGCTGCGCCTTGCTTTTGACTTTGGCGCCAAAACCAATGCCGGAGGATTCAGTCCGGTTGTCAATGACTTTTTCGAGTCCTGAGAACGCTCCGCCACAAATAAACAATATGTTTGTCGTGTCAATCTGCACAAAATCCTGGTTGGGATGTTTGCGCCCGCCCTGTGGCGGCACGCTCGCCATGGTGCCTTCAATAAGTTTGAGTAGCGCCTGCTGCACGCCCTCACCCGACACGTCACGCGTAATGGACGGGTTATCCGACTTACGCGATATTTTGTCAATTTCGTCGATGTAGACAATGCCGCGCTGCGCCCGCTCAACTTCGTAGTTGCAACTTTGCAGCAATTTAAGGACGATATTTTCCACGTCCTCGCCCACGTACCCGGCTTCGGTCAATGTGGTGGCATCGGCCATGACAAAAGGCACGTCCAGCATGCGGGCCAGCGTTTGCGCCAGCAACGTCTTGCCAGAGCCAGTGGGGCCTATCAGCAAGATGTTGCTCTTGGACAGTTCCACATCGTCTTTTTTCGCCTTTTCTTTATGGCGCAGCCGCTTGTAATGGTTATAAACAGCAACCGCCAGCGTACGCTTGGCAGGCTCCTGCCCTATCACATAATTGTCAAGGTTCGCCTTTATTTCAGACGGTGTGGGCAACTCGCCCCTGCCATCGCGTGCATCCACATTTGCGGGCAATTCATCGCGAATGATCTCATTGCAAAGGTCTATGCATTCATCACAAACAAATACGGAGGGCCCCGCAATCAACTTCTTGACCTCGTGCTGACTTTTCCCGCAGAAGGAGCAGTAAAGAGTTTTTTCGCTGGACGAGCCTTTTTTTTCGGCCATGGGTGAACTGCCTTTTTGCTGGAATTACCGAATGATACTCAAATAAAAGCGGGGCTTGCCGACGCAGGAGAAACGCCGGTACACCGAAACTGGCAAGGCTGGACGCCCTGTCCAGCGCCCTGACTGTCATGCCCGCAAGCAAAGCGCCCCGGAGCAGAGAAGTTCTTTCACGTTAACCACAGCCCTTGTCAGGGTCGCTTGGAGATTACCTGGTCAAGCAGCCCGTATTCTTTGGATTCGTCGGCAGACATGTAGTAATCCCGCTCAGTGTCCCGCGCGATTCTTTCCAGCGGCTGGCCAGTACGCTCGGCCAGAATTTTGTTGAGTTGATCGCGCGTCTTCAAAATTTCGCGTGCCTGAATTTCGATCTCGGTGGCCTGACCCTGGCTTCCACCAGAGGGTTGGTGAATCATGATCTTGGAGTTGGGCAAAGAAAATCGCTTGCCTTTGGCACCGGCAGCCATCAGGAACGCGCCCATGCTGGCGGCAAAGCCGATACACAGTGTGGACACGTCAGGTTTGACAAAATTCATGGTGTCGAAAATCGCCATGCCTGCGGTCACCGAGCCGCCGGGCGAGTTGATGTAGAACGATATATCCTTGTCCGGGTTTTCACTTTCCAGGAACAGCAACTGGGCAACAACCAGGTTTGCGGTCTGGTCATTCACAGGACCCACCAGAAATATCACGCGCTCCTTAAGCAGGCGTGAATAGATATCGTAGGACCGTTCACCACGCCCGGACTGCTCAATGACCATCGGCACCATGCCAAGGCCCTGCGTTTCAAATGCACTGTTTTGCATGATCATGCTATCTCCAGTTGTAGACGTACTTTGCCGAAAATCAGAGCCATACCAGACATGGGGCCCAGGTCGCGGGACTACAAGTCCCGGTCAATCCGATAGGGCGTTTATGGATGAAAAAAATCAGTTTTTCTCCATCAACTCGTCAAATGAAATCGCCTTGTCACTGACTTTTACTTTGCCAAGAACAAATTCGGTGACATTGTTTTCAATCACAGCGCCCTCGACCTCTGCCATGCGCTTGTTGTCACTGTAGTACCAACGCACCACGTCCGCAGGCTTTTCATAGCTGGCGGCCAAATCGTCAATGTGCGCCTTGATTTGCTCAGGCTTTGCCTGCAGCGCATTGGCGCGAACCAGTTCAGCCACCACCAGACCCAGACGCACCCGGCGTTCTGCCTGCGCACGGAACACGTCGCCAGGAATCGGCGCTTTATCTGCATCCTTGACGCCGCGTAATTTCAGATCGGCTCGCGCGCCTTCAACCATGCGATCCACTTCAGACTGCACGGTGGCATTGGGCAAGTCGAGCTCTGACTTCGCAACCAGAGCGTCCATTGCTGCCTGTTTATTACGTGCCAGCAAACGGTTTTTAACCTCGCGCCCCAGGTTCTTGCGGATGTCAGTGCGCAGACCTTCAACCGTGGCGTCCGCTATACCGAGTGACTTGGCCAGTGCTTCGTTGACTTCGGGCAGATGGGCCGCCTCAATTTTATTAATGGTGACCATGAAGTCCGCCGTTTTGCCAACGACATCCTTGCCGTGGTAGTTGGCCGGAAACGCCAGCTGGAAGGTCTTGCTTTCACCGGACTTCATGCCGCGAACTGCCGCGTCAAACTCCTTGAGCATCTGACCATCACCGACGATGAACTGAAAATTGTCGGCCTTGCCTCCGGAGAAAGTTTCGCCGTCAATCTTGCCTTCAAAGTCGACCGTCACGCGATCCCCTTCGAGCGCGGCGGCGTCCTGCGCGCGTTGGGCAAATGTGCGCCGCTGTTTGCGCAGGATGTCCAGCGTCTTGTCAACTGCGGAGTCGGTCACTTCGGTTGAAAGTCTTTCCACCTCTACAGAGTCAAGATCAGCGATTCGGACTTCGGGAAAGACCTCAAAGACAGCATCAAACGCCATTTCTCCATCTGGGGCCGCACCACTTTCGGTGATGCGGGGCTGCCCGGCCACGCGCAGCTTGGCCGCGTTGGCC
>JANMVO010000179.1:0-5984 GCA_031392805.1 Rhodoferax sp.
GTGTCGCCGGCCTGGCGTGCGTTGTCTTTAACGACAGCGGCTTTGATGCTGGATGCGATCATTGTGTTTTCCTGTGGGTAAGTAACTTGCGACGGGCGCTGGAACTGCCCCCGACGTGCGCTTGTGCGGTATGCAAAGCCGATCAATTATAGCCCGGGCGGCCTGATGCGGTCGTCAACGGCGCGTCGCGGCGCGTCAGCTAGGGAAGCGCTGCCAGCCAGTTTTTCAGGCGATCCACACCTTGCATCAGGCGCTGAGGGTCTTTTGCGGCAAAACACCAGCGCAGCCAGCCCTTGGGTTGAAGTGACGAGCCGCCTCTTGGCAGAGGTGACGAACCACCTCTGGCTCGGGCAGACGTGCCGTCCATTGCCTGCGGCATGAAGGCGTCCCCCGGTGCCAGCCCCAAGCCAGCTTCAAGCACCAGCCGCTTGGCGGTCGCAAGGGAGTCATTGTGTCCATCCAGCTTGAAAAACGCGTACATGCCGCCTCGGGCTGACGCCACCTGCACGCCGGGCACGGCTTGCAGCAATGGCACCAGCGTATCGCGGCACAGCTTTAAATGCGCCACCACGCGCGGCGTCACCTCGGCCGCGCGTTGCAGGGCCACCAAGCCCGCGCGTTGCACAAACACCGGGGCGCACGAGGTATTGAATTCAATCAGCTTGCCCACGTGCTGCGTCATGGCGGGCGGCATCACCAGCCAGCCCAGGCGCCAGCCGGTCATTAAAAAACTTTTGGAAAAGCTGTGCACCACCACCAGGCGGTCATCGGGCTCGGCCACATCCAGAAAACTCGGGGCACAGCCGTTGTGCGTGTCATCGTCGTAGTAAAGCCGCTCGTACACCTCGTCGGCCAGAATCCAGGTGCCGGTTTTGCGGCAGTGGTCCAGAATGATTTGCTGCTCCGCACGGGTCAGCGTCCAGCCGGTGGGGTTGTTGGGGGAATTGACGATCACCAGTTTGGTGGACGGCGTTATGGCGGTCAGCAGCGCGTCGATGTCCAGCGTCCAGGTGCCTTGGGCCGCCTTCAACGAAACACAGGTGAGCCGCGCGCCCATGATGACGGGCTGCGCCATCAGGTTCGGCCATACCGGGGTCACGGCCACCACCTCATCACCCGCATCCACCAAGGCCTGCACCGCCAGCATCAGGGCATTGACGCCGCCGCTGGTCACAGCCAGACGATTGACGTTGATCGGGCCGTGAAGTGCGCTCATGTACGCCGCAATTCCGCCGCGCAATTCGGGCAGCCCCAGGTTATGCGAATAGAAGGTCTCGCCGCAGTGCAGAGACTCTATCGCCGCCTGGCGGATGAAGTGCGGCGTCACCTCATCACTCTCGCCAAACCAGAAAGCCAGCACATCGCTGCGGCCCATGCCGGCGTTGGCGAGTTCGCGGATTTTTGATTCTTCAAGGTTCTGGATAACGGTGCGCATGGCTCAGATTATCGGTGAACCCTCACCCCAACCCTCTCCCGCAAGCGGGAGCGCAAGACAAGGGCTTGTCCCCTTTGCCCGGCAGGAGACTTCGCGAAGTCAGGGACTGATCCCCGCGCCGGGCTGGAGAGAGGGCTCACCTGGTCACTGGGGTAAGCGCGCTGGAGAAGGGCTGGTCGCCTCGCCCCTTGGGGAAAGGGCTAGGGTGAGGGGTGTCGGGGTGTAAGGCGCAGATTCCCGGTACGCCTGACCGATGGGGTTGTCTACAGCGCAGGCCGCTGCATGTTGCAGGTGGTGGGCTGCCCGGCCCGCGCAGCGTCCAGGGTTTTGATGACGCGAAAGCCGTAACCTGAGCCCTCCACGTCGAACTTCACGCCGGGCGTGCCCGCGCGGTCCATCACGCCCACCACCAGTGGCTGCTGAAACTGGTGGTCAGACGCCCGCATTGTCCCAGTTTGAGAGTAAAAAGTGACGCTAGCCCTCTCCAGTTCTTGCGCTATAGCTACTATATTAATAGTATTGGCAGTCTGAGGTGATGGTATCCCGGTTTGCCTGGCCTTTGCAACCTCTTGCGCGACGACCGCTTGTGCCACCGGAACTATCGCCGACAGTGGTGTCAATGGGGACAGTCTTGATGCAGCCGCTGCATCAGCCCGCTCAATCGCCTGCGCCAGCGCCTCCACCATCAGATGCAGGCGCATGTGAACATAGTCATCGGCCGCATTCGGGTAGCGGGCGCGAAAGGACTGGTAGAAGGCCTCGCCTTGCGCCGTTTGCACATTGGGAAGCCAGTCGGCCACCGCCATCACCCGGCCAATGCCGGCCTCGCCAATTGCCGCCGGTGCGCCCAGCGCATTGCCGTAAAAGGTGTAAAACTTGCCTTCGAAACCGGCTTCCCTGGCGGCTTTGACCAGCAAGGTGAGGTCGTTGCTGAAGTTGCCCGTCAACACCGCATCGGCACCACTGGCCTTGATCTTGGCGGCATAGGGGGCAAAGTCTTTCACCCGCAGCAGCGGGTGCAATTCATCGCCCACAATCTGCACGTCGGGCCGAACGGCATCCAACTGGCGCCTGGCCTCGCGCAACACAGTCTGCCCAAAGCTGTAGTTTTGGCCAATCAGGTAGATTGACTTGAGCCCCGCGTCGTCTTTCAGCACCGACATCAATGCGGCCATGCGCATGTCGGAATGCGCATCGAAGCGAAAGTGCCAGAAGCTGCATTTCTCATTGGTGAGAATCGGATCCACCGCCGCGTAGTTCAGAAACAGCACGCGCTTGCCTGGCTCACGTTCGTTGTGCTTGTTGACGGCTTCGATCAACGCGGCGGCCACGGCAGACGAGTTGCCTTGCAAAATGATTTGTGCGCCTTCGTCGATGGCCGCACGCAGGCTGGAGAGTGCTTCTTCCACCTGCCCTTTGCTGTCGTGGCGCTCCAGGCTCAAGGGGCGCGCACCAGCGGCCGTCTTCACACCACCGCGCCCATTGACGCGCTCCACCGCCCACACCAGGTTGCGAAACACCGCCTCACCGCCGTTGGCATTGGCGCCGCTCAAACCTTCAATCAGCGCCAGCTTGATGGGGGCGGGTGAATTTGTCGCCAGTTTGACAGGTGCTGCTGGCATCGGCACGGGGGAGGTTTGCGCCAGCAGCGCAGCGGGCACAAATAACACCATCAGTGCCAATTTCAAGACCCGACGGACAACAATAAACATTCGTGAATTTCCCTTGATAAAAGGCAGACCAGTCACAGATTGGAGGCATGCGGCAATCACTGTGAGCGCCGCGCAGTGTACTAGGAGTCATACCATGTTTTTTGCTACTACCGCCCCTGCCCTTTCACGCCGCCATGGGTACTCGCCCGCCGGGCGTTCGCTGGAGCGTTTCCTTGATGAAGCCGTGGTCGCCACGCGCCAGAAAACCGCCGTCATCGAGCAGGACGAGACCTCTTTCACGCTGAGTTTTGACGTGCCCGGCATTGCCCGCGAGCAGTTGGGCATTGGCATTGAGGGCAGCATTGTGCGCATCGAGACCAAAGAAGGCGCGCCACGCCAGTACAAATCAGCCTACGAGCTGCCGCAAGACATCGACGTGTCGGCAAGCACGGCCAAACTGGAGAACGGCGTGCTGACGCTGAAGTTGGTCAAAGTCGTGCCCATGAGCAAGGTGTCTGAGTTGGTCATCAGCTAAGTTGCTATTCTTTTAATATCAAACTATTGATTACTGACAAGGGCTAGAACACTATTTTGTCAACTTTTCAGCCAACTTTTCAGCCAGGCAGCCCTGGCAGGATTTGATTCAGGGGCCAGCGAGGTTTTACGTCAAACGCGTAAACCTCGCTGGCTTTTTGCTGGCCCGATTGCAGGCGCATGGCAGCCGCCATCGCAATCATCGCGCCGTTGTCGGAGCAAAAATGAAGCTCGGGGTAGTGCACGCGCACGCGCATCGCCGCACAACCTGCGTTGAGCTGCTCGCGCAAACGCCGGTTGGCCCCCACGCCACCGGCCACGACCAGCCGCGGCAAGCCGGTTTGCCGCAAAGCCGCGATTGATTTCTTGACCAGCACTTCGACAATCGCGGCCTCGGTCGATGCCGCCAGATTGGTTCTGATGGCCATCGGCAGGGTCTCAAAGGCGCCGCCCGCTTCATTACCCGCGTCCTGACCCAGTGCAGGAAGCGCAACATCATCGCGTGCAGCCATCAATTTTTTGGCCTGCACCATCACCGCCGTCTTGAGTCCGGCAAACGAAAAATCAAGGTTGCCACTGTGCAGCAAAGGCCGTGGCAACTTGAACGCCTTGGGGTCGCCCTGCTCGGCCATGCGAGACAGCGCCGGCCCGCCGGGGTAGCCCAGGCCCATCAGCTTGGCAGATTTGTCAAAGGCCTCACCCGCCGCATCGTCAATCGTCTCGCCCAGCATCCCATAGCGGCCCACACCCTCAACCCGCATCAGTTGCGTGTGGCCGCCCGACACCAGCAGCGCCACAAAGGGAAACTGCGGCGGGTCATCACTTAAAAAGGGCGACAGCAAATGGCCCTCAAGATGGTGCACGCCGAGCACCGGTCTGTTGAGCGCCGCACCCAGAGCGCAGGCCACGCCCGCGCCCACCAGCAAGGCACCTGCAAGTCCCGGCCCGCGCGTGTACGCGACCACGTCCACGTCACTCAATGCGCGGCCAGATTCAGTGAGCACCTGCTGGGTCAGCGGCAGCACACGGCGAATATGGTCGCGGCTGGCCAGCTCAGGCACCACGCCGCCATACGCCTCATGCATCTCGACCTGGCTGTACAGCGCATGCGAGAGCAGTACCGGCACGTCCTGCCCGCGCGCCTGCACCAGGGCCACACCCGTTTCGTCGCACGATGATTCGATTCCCAGCACCAGCAGGTTTGTTGCCATAGGGTTCAAGTTTATGCAATCTCACGACTTGCTTGCGCCTCCCGTGGCGTTGCGCCAGTGTTTGATTTCTCGCGTTTTCCTTTTTCCATGAACCTTGGAGTCAGACTACTTGAAAAAGCTGATATTTCATTGGGCCGGATAAATAGGGCCTGATGCAAATTATTGCGGTTTGGCTGCTGACGTTTCTGGAAGCTGCGAGCGCGAGCCGTGAATCAGGCGTGCATGGATCGGATCAATGGAAGCAGCGTTTCTACATTCGACGCGGTCGATACATTAAGAATCGTTGCAGTTTGGTCTGTGCTTAGACGAGGGAGCCGGGTGCACAATACCGTCAAATTGTTAAAGCTTCGATTTATATCCGGGATCAAAATCTCTGCGGCTGACTTTGCCATGGCATATTCTGTCATGCCTTTCGGGCGTACATCGACATACACTGAAGACGGAAAATAGACCTTTATTTTGTGGCTGCAAATGCTTCTCTCAACGAAAGCACACAACTCGAAGAATTTGTCGACGTAAAACTCACAGAAATCCCGGAACAGCCCTGGCTCGAAAATTTCGACTTTCTTTCTGAATATTTTAGGGGTGGCAAAAAAGTAAATCGAGTCAAAGGAATTCCAGTCAATATCAACTGCAGCAAACAGATCTGCGGACAAGTCGAGCTTTTGAATTTGACAGTGCGAGAAACCAGCGCTGTCGATCTCGTCTTTGACAGCACGGGCGTCCACTATTCCGGTAGCGTACGTGATGACCACGTCACCACCACCGGCCGCCAGAATCTTGGCAGTAACCTCACCAAGCCCCCTTGATCCGCCAATAATTAGCGATCGGGTTCCCTTGAATTCCCCTTTGTCCACGCAATCCGACAATTCCTGTACCGTGGGCTGGCGTTGGGGTGGTGGACGCTGAAAGGCCTTGACCACGCCTGCAGCGCCACCCGAGAAGCCAATCTCAAACAGACGAAAACGAGGATCATATTTGAGTACTGAAAATCTGAGGACATCTTCTCCAACAGTTGCGGTTTGCAAGGCAATCGTCAATGACGAGAACATCGAATGCAGACCAGGACAGGCCATGCCCACGATATATGACAGTGCGGCCATGGCGGCAAAGCCCTGCTTGCCAAAGTAGCGATGGCATTTCGGGAAATGG
>JANMVO010000182.1:0-3424 GCA_031392805.1 Rhodoferax sp.
GACAAAGACGCGTCCTACCCCTGCCCGGCTGGCGTGGCGCTGCCTGAAGGCGTTTTTAGGCTGGTGCGCTGAACAGCGGGAATATGCCCCAACGCTGCCAAGCGTGAACCCCGCCAAAACGAAAAAGACACGCGAAACCTTAGGTAAGGCTGGCATTAAACAGGATGCCTTGATGCGCGAGCAGTTGACCGTCTGGTTTGACGCCGTGCGCCAAGTACAAAACCCGGTGATTGCCGCCTACCTGCAAACCCTGCTACTCACTGGCGCAAGGCCGGGCGAATTGCTGGCGCTGCGCTGGGACGAAATCAATACGAAGTGGCGCGGCCTGAGCATCCGGGACAAGGTGGAGGGCGAGCGGGTTATTCCGTTGACGCCCTATGTCTCGCACCTGCTGCACGCCCTGCCCCGTCGCAATGAATGGGTATTTTCCAGTCTCACGGCTGCCGGTGGCGTGCTGACCATCCCGCGCAAGCAACACGGGGAAGCGTGCACCGTGGCAGGAATTGATGGCCTGACCCTTCACGGGTTGCGCCGTTCGTTCAAGAGCCTGACAGAGTGGTTAGAGGTGCCCGCCGGTGTAGTGGCGCAACTCATGGGACACAAACCCAGTGCGACCGCCGAAAAGCATTACACCGTGCGACCGCTTGACCTGCTGCGTGTGCACCATGAAAAAATTGAGGCGTGGATTTTGGAACAGGCCGGGATTGTGTTTGATGCCCAGGCCGCGCCCGTTGTTTTGCGTGCAGTGACTTGAATTATGTAATTGATGCCCCTACAATAAATATAACGATGCAATTCACGTTTGACCCGCAAAAAGATGTCGCCAACCTTCTCAAGCATGGGCTTTCACTGGCAGATGCCCGGCTGGTTTTCAATGCGCCCAACAAATTGACGCTGACGAGCCCCAGGGGCGCTGAATCCCGGCTGATGGACATTGCCATGGTGGAGGTGGCTGGTGTGGTGCTGGTGCTGGTTTATGTGACGCGCGACCGAGGTGAAGTGCGTGCAATTTCGTTGCGCCGCGCATCCAAACAAGAAAGGACTCTGTATGCCCAAGACAAACACTAAACCCGCTGGCACTGACTGGGAGCGTGTGAGACGCGAAGCGGCTAAAAATGAGCCCATCGGTTTTGACGCCACCGTAGAGCCGTATGACCCCAACGATGCCGCCGCCGTAGCCGCTTACTGGGCAGGCGCAACCATCAAACGTGGCAGGGGCAGGCCCGTCGTGGGTGTGAAACGCCCCACACTAAACATGCGTGTCGATGCCGACGTGTTGGACGCGTTCAAGGCGACCGGCCAAGGCTGGCAGACCCGCATCAATGCCGTGCTGCGCAATGCGGTGGCACATGGTGACGTGAAGGCGTAAAACCGTTAAGAAAGAGGCAAACCATGAAATCGCCGCGTGACATGAGTTTTGAGGAAACACTGTTGCCGATGCTGGTGGAGCCCGTCTAAGCCGCCGCCTACATTGAGGCCGTGATGAAGCTCGATGACCCCGTCGCGCTGCGCGTGGTGAACTGACAGCGCCAAACACTGACATACAAAACTCTATATACTCATGCCATGAAAGACGTGGAGTTTCGGGGCAGTTCACTGACTGATTTACGGGACTTTCCGCAGACTGCGATGCGTGAGGCGGGGCATCAACTGGACAAGGTGCAAAACGGGCTGGCACCCGATGATGCCAAGCCCATGCCGACCATTGGCGCGGGGGTCATGGAACTGCGCATTTGGGACGAAGCGGGGGCGTTCAGGGTGGTCTATGTCGCCAAGTTTGCGGATGCCGTGTACGTGCTGCACTGCTTCAAAAAGACGACGCCGCAAACGTCGAAACCGGATATTGAACTGGCCCGCAAGCGATTTAAGGAACTGGTGAAGGAGATTTCAAAATGACAGGTACGCAACGATTCAGCAGTGTGTGGGATGCGATTGAAGACACCCCGCAGCAGGCTGCCAGCATGCGCGCACGTTCCGAGCTGATGATGAACCTGACCAAAATCATTGGCGACCGGGGCATGACCCAAAGCGATGCCGCTGCCCTTTTTGGCGTGACACAGCCCCGCATTTCAGACCTGATGCGCGGCAAGATAAACCTGTTTTCTCTGGACACCCTAATGGACATGGCTGCAACCGCTGGCATGCGCCCCACTGTCACAGTGTCAAAGCCCAAGGCGGTGGGGCGTAAACGCGCCAACCGCGTGGGTAAACGTGAACCGGCGGCTGCATGAACGCACCGCGTGACATGAGTTTTGAGGAAACACTGTTGCCGATGCTGGAGGAGCCCGCCGCACTGCTGGTAGCCCTGCGACACGTTGCCAAAGCGCACGGCATGGCAGAGGTCGCACGGCGCGCTGATATGGGCGACAAGACGCTGTTCAAGGCTCTGAGTGTTGAAGGCAACCCGGCACTGACCACAGTGCATAAAGTGCTGGCCACTGTGGTGCTTCGCCTGAGTGTGGTGCCTGCGCTCGCGTAACAGTTTTGCCCTCGCTAGGCTTAGCGGCTGAAAAGCGGGTCCATCAGCCTGCCCGTTTGAACTGCTGCGGGTTCACCTCGAAAAAAGGGCGAGAGCGAATTTTGGAGCCAGCCGGGACGCTGCGGATTTTTGTCTAATAAACGGCACTACGAATAACATTAGCGTCAACATTAAACGACACTACAATAAAGTTAAAATGAAAGTGACGTTTGACACCTCCAAAGACGGCATCAATTTAGCGAAACACAAGTGTTCATTGGTAGACGCCGCTGGCTTTGAGTGGGACACGGCCGTAACTTGGATTGACACACGTCACGACTATTCCGAGACTCGAATGGTGGCGCTGGGCTACATCGGGTTGCGGCTCATGAATCTGGTGTTTGTAGACAGGCCAGCCGACAAGCCCACGGAGCGCCGCGTCATCAGTTTGAGAAAAGCCAACAAGCGCGAGGTAAATCGATATGCCAAAACTTAAACCTGGAACCATCCTGCCGACTCCCAAAGAGGATGCCACCATTACCGCCGCCGCCATGGGCGACCCGGATGCCATGCCTTTTACCGACATTGAATGGGCCGCCGTAAAACACACCGTAGTGCGTGGCCGCCCGCTGGGCAGCGGCAGCAAAATGCAGGTCACTTTGCGTCTGGACATTGATGTCGTGGAAAAACTGAAAGCCGAGGGTGCAGGCTGGCAAACCCGCGCCAATGCCGTGCTGCGCAAGTCCGTGATGCGAAGCGCCAAAGCTGCGCAATCTACGTAACAGTTTCGCCCCAGCCTAGCCCGCGCTTAATTACCGCTGGCGTAAAGTCGGACTCTTTCACCGACAGGCTGGGGCTCCTTAATGAGAGGCACTGTGAAAGGGTGCATCGTGAATGTAATTGTCGTGATTGACGGACGGGAGGCTATACCGGTTCGAGCAATTCCATTGCTTACAGACTGGGAAA
>JANMVO010000186.1:0-1781 GCA_031392805.1 Rhodoferax sp.
AGGTTGGTTTCACCCACCAGCGTCACGCCATATTTCACCACCGTCCTGTCGGCTTCTGAAATCGGGCAGTTGCCACCCCCGTTCGGACCTTTTCCCGCCGCAATGTCGATGATGACCGAGCCCGGCTTCATGCTTTTGACCATGTCTTCCGTGATCAGCGTCGGGGCTGGACGGCCCGGAATCAGCGCGGTGGAAATTACAATATCGGCCAGCGCAACGCGCTTGGCGACTTCGATTTTTTGCCGGTCCAGCCAGCTTTGCGGCATCGGCTTGGCGTAGCCGCCCACGCCCACCGCGGCTTCTTTTTCTTCCGGCGTGTCGTACGACACGTCAATGAACTTGCCACCCAGCGATTCGATTTGCTCCTTGACGCTGGGGCGCACGTCAGACGCCTCAATCACCGCGCCCAGGCGCTTGGCGGTGGCGATGGCCTGCAGGCCGGCCACGCCGACACCCAAAATCACCACGCGCGCCGCCTTGACGGTGCCCGCCGCCGTCATCAGCATGGGGAAGAAGCGCTGGTATTTGTCGGCTGCAATCATCACCGCCTTGTAGCCGGCAATATTGGCCTGGCTTGACAGCACGTCCATACTTTGGGCCCGTGTGGTGCGGGGTGCCGCCTCCAGCGCAAAGCCGGTCAGGCCGGCCGTGGCCAGGCGCCGCAGGCCGGGCGCATCAAACGGGTTGAGCATGCCCACCAGCGTGGTGCCGGGCTTCATCAGCGCGGCTTCAGTGTCTGACGGGCTGCGCACCTTGAGCACCAGATCGCAGGCGTAGGCACCAGCCGCATCGGTGATCTCGCCACCCGCCGCCACATAGGCGTCGTCGGTCACGCTGGCGGCAACGCCCGCGCCCGACTGGATGCGGATGGTATGCCCTTGGGCCTTAAGTTTTTTTGCCGTCTCCGGGGTAACGGCGACGCGGGTTTCACCCACGGTCGTCTCAATGGGTATGCCAATCAGCATGACGTGACTCCTCTGCTCGTTAGTTTGTATCTTGGCGTGAGCTTACCTGAGTTTTCGTCGATTTTGACTCGGGGTCATCACGACGTCCAGCAGGGCTTGCAGCGATTCGCGCAGGCAACGCGGCTCAGGCCCTGCCGCGCATAATTGCGCATGGATACACGTTGGAAACCCAGTGTCACGGTGGCCGCCATCATCGAGCGAGATGGCAAATTCCTGCTGGTGGAAGAGCACACGCCAGAGGGCCTCAAGCTCAACAACCCGGCGGGGCATCTGGACCCGGGTGAGTCAATCGCTGACGGTTGCGCGCGCGAGGCCCTGGAAGAAACCACCCACCTATTTCGCCCCATGGCTTTGGTGGGCGTCTACCTGTCACGCATGCGACGGGCCAGTACGGGTGAAGACGTGAGCTACCTGCGCTTTGCTTTCTGTGGTGACCTGGGTGACGCACAAGCCGGGCGCGCGCTGGACGACGGCATTGTGCGTACGCTGTGGATGACGCCGCAGGAGATACGAGCCAGCGCGGCGCGCCACCGCAGCCCGCTGCTGTTGCGCTGCATGGAGGACTACCTGGCGGGCCAGCGCCTGCCGTTGTCGCTGCTGTTCACTGACCCGTCCGTTCACTACAATAGTAGTAGCTAAGTATGTAGGTACCATAAGGGCTAGAGGCACTTTTTGCCCTCTAAATCGATAAAATGATGTCTGCATGGCCGCCCGGGCAGTTGAAAACGCTTCACTCGATGAAGTCACCCCGGCGCCGCAGGCTGCGCCCCCGCAATGGGCGTGGGAGCGGCTGAATTGCGCCAGTAGGGGTGCGCT
>JANMVO010000208.1:0-2105 GCA_031392805.1 Rhodoferax sp.
GGCAGCGGCAACGTGGCCTATGGCTTTGTGGCGCGCGCCACGCCGGACGGCTACACGTTGCTCAACTCTTACTCCGCCTACCACGTGGGCAACCCCAATTTGAGCCCCAAACTGCCGTGGGCGCAAAAAGACTTTGTGCCGGTAGCGCTGATTACCGTCGCCACCAATGTGATTGCGGTGCATCCCTCGGTGCCCGCCAACAACCTGGGCGAGTTCATTGCCTATCTCAAGAAGAACCCTGGCAAGCTCAGCTACGCCAGTCAGGGCAATGGCTCGCTGTCGCACATCGGCACCGAAATGTTCAAGCTGCAGACCGGCACCAGCATTCTTCACATCCCGTACCGCGGCTCCGGCCCGGCCTTGCAGGACGTGCTGTCGGGTCAGGTGCAGGTGTTCATCACCACGCCGCCTTCAGTGATGGGCCAGGTGCAGGTGGGCAAGCTAAAAGGCCTGGCCGTGGCGGGCAAAGCGCGCCATCCCGGCATGCCCAACGTGCCCACCACCGCTGAAGCCGGCCTCAAGGGTTTTGAGCTGGAAGCCTGGGTCGGCATCTTTGCGCCTGCGGGCACGCCCGCCGACGTGGTCAGCAAGCTCAGCGGCCTGATCAAGTCCGCGCTTGAATTGCCCGAAACCAAAACCCGTGCCGACGGTGCAGGTGTTGAGCTGCGCTACCTGCCCCCTGCAGCGCTGGAGGCGCTGGTCAAGAAAGACACCGAGTTCTGGGCCAAGACCATCAAGGCGGCGGGCATCACGGCTGATTGATATGTACCACCGTTATCCACCGTTCTTCCGGTTCGCTTATGCTCCATGACTGAGCCACACTAACCCCAAAGGAGACTGACATGCCCCGCTACACCCTCAAAGTCAACGGCAAACCGCAGGCGGTCAACGTTGACGCGGATACCCCGCTGCTCTACGTATTGCGCGACGATCTCGCGTTGAATGGCCCCAAGTTTGGCTGCGGACTGGGCCAATGCGGCGCCTGCACGGTGCATGTGGATGGCGTGGCTACACGTTCCTGCATGCTGCCGGTCAGCACGCTGGCAGGCAAGGCCATCACCACGCTGGAAGGACTGGGCAGCACTGGCAAACCAGCCAAACTGCAGCAGGCATTCATTGACGAGCAGGCGGTGCAATGCGGCTACTGCGTCAACGGCATGATCATGACATCGGCCGCCTTGCTGGCCAACAACCCAAAGCCGAGTGACGCCGAGATCAAGGGCGCGCTGGCTGGCAACCTGTGCCGCTGTGGCACCCATCAACGCATCTGCGCCGCTGTCAAACGCGCGGCCATGGCTTAAAAAGGGGGCACCGATCATGAAACACGCAATCACCTTCCAAAGCGACCTGAATGGCCAGCAGTCGAATCAGCAGTCAAACCAGCAGACAGAGCACCTGATACAACGGCGCACCTTGCTCAAGGCCGGCGCAGGCGCGCTGGTGGTGGGCTTCAGCGCTGCGAGCACGCTGGCGCACGCAGCGGCACCCACATCCGCCCAAGCGCTGCGCCCGGCCAAATCGGTCGCCAAAGACCTGGTTGATTCTTTTGTGAGCATTGAGCCCGGCGGCAAGGTCACCATCTTTGTTGGCAAGGTCGATCTGGGCACCGGTACCAAAACCGCCATGGCGCAGATGGCCGCCGATGAACTCGACCTGGCCTTTGAGCAAATCGAGATGGTTATGGGCGACACCGCCACCACGCCCGACCAGTGGATCACCGGTGCCAACCTTACCATTGCCCAGGGCGGCGGCGAGTTGCGCAAGGCCTGCGCCACGGCGCGCTCAGCCTTGCTGGCACGGGCGTCAACCCGGCTGGGCGTGCCAGCCACCGAGCTGACAGTGAACAAGGGCATCGTCAGTGCGCAATCTGACGCTGCCAAATCCGTCAGCTACAGCGACTTGGTGCAAGGTGCCAGCAGCGCCGACTTGAAAGTCGATGCCAAAGCAGTCATCAAGCCCGCATCCAGCTACCGCGTGGTCGGCAAATCAATCCCCCGTGTCGATATTCCCGCCAAAGTCACTGGTGAATTTGTCTATGCGCATGACGTGCGCCTGCCTGGCATGCTGCATGCCCGCGTGGTGCGCGCCGACGAGCTGGGTGCGCG
>JANMVO010000230.1:0-2117 GCA_031392805.1 Rhodoferax sp.
GCCTACCTTGACTTCGCCGACCGGTTTTTTGCTGGCCAGATCAACAAACGTCAGCTCGCCTTCGTCCTCGTTGGAGACATACAGCGTCTTGCCATCGGGGGAGATGTCAAACGTTTCCGGGTTGTCGCCCAGCGGGATGCGACCCACGGATTTGCGCGTGGCCAGATCTATCACATCGGCGGCGTGGTCGTTGCTGCACGCCACCAGGAGCTGCTTGCGGTCTGGCGAGAGTTGCAGGTGGCGGGGACGTTTGCAGGTGCCGATGGTGCCTTGAACCGAGAAGTCTTTCAAGTTGACGATGGTGATGGCATTGTCTTTCTCGCTTGACACCAAGGCCGTCGACTGGGCCAGCGCGACCCGTGGAAATGCAAAGGCCAAGGCCAGCAAAGTTAACAATAGTTGCTTCGACCCCGTCATGAGTTTTTCCCCTGTGATTTGCGGTTGGCGGGCGGCGTGACAATGGCGGCACCTTGATTTGGAATTGGTGCAGGCGTTGACGCCGTGGCACTCGTGCGGGCAATAAAACCGGCCTCAAGCGTTGGCGCACCCAGCACATGGGTCACTTCTGACGGGCTGCCTTCCGCGATGAGCTGCCCGTGGTGCAGTACCAGCAGCCGGTCGGCGTCAACCGTTTCTTCAACCCAGTGGGTCGCCCACAACACACAGCTGCCGCGCTGGCGCACATCGTCGTGCACGGCGGCCAGAATGTCTTTGCGCGATTTGGGGTCCAGCCCCACAGTGGCCTCGTCCATCAACAACAAGCCTGGCCGGTGCAACAAGGCGCGCACCAGTTCAACCTTGCGCTTGGTGCCGCCCGAGAGTTCGCGGGTGGGGCGATCCAGGTCAGCCGTCAGGCCCAGCGCCGCGCAATCCGTGGCGATGCGCCCATTCGCAACGCCGCTTTTGAGGCCGTGCAGATCGGCGTGAAATTTAAGGTTGCGGCGCACCGTCAAATCAAGGTCCAGCGCCTGCTGCTGAAACACCACGCCGATGCGCGCCAGGGCGCGGGCAGGATGGCGTTGCAAATCAATCTGGTCGATCAGAATGTCGCCCTGATCGGGCACAAACATCCCGGTCAGCAACTGAAATAGCGTTGATTTACCGGCCCCGTTTGGGCCTAGCAAGGCGCAGAACTGACCTGAATGAAGCTCAAAGCTGACATCTTTCAGAGCCCAGCGTTCGCCGTAGCGTTTACCGCTGTTTTTGACGGACAACATGATGGTGGTGAGCGTGCAAAGCCAAAGTGCCAGTGGCTTCAAAGCTATTTTTGCAGAGTCTCCAGAAAACTCAGGATTTGCTCGATGTCGGGGTCTTTCAGGATGTCTTTCCAGGGCGGCATGCCCAATTCGTTGCGGCCATTCTTGATGGTTGTGGCCGCAGTATCAGGCCACTTGGTGTCGTAGCGCATTTTTAAGCGCCTGAGATCGCGCTCGCGAAGTGCGCTGGCCCCATCGGCGCCGTGGCAATGCGCGCACTGGTCATTGAAGCGCACGCGCCCCAGAGCCGCCTGCTCACTCAAGACTGGTGCTTGCGCCGCCACCTGGGCGGGCCCCCCCTCCTTGGCGGCAGGGGTGGCCGCTTGGGACTTGGTTTTGGCTTTCGATGGGCTGGCGGCAGGCGACGCGGTATCCGCTGACTTTTGCTGGACCAGAGCCACCATCTGCGCAGGCACTTGCACCATCGCCAGGCTTGCGTCAACGCGCTTGTCGCCGGATTTGGGATTGACGCCGGAAATAGTCACAGGTTTGCCGATCGGGAAACCATACTTCACGGCCAGGGCGGCAATTTCCGGCTTCAACGCTTCAAGTGCGGCCTCGATGCTCTTGGCCAAGGCGGGCTTGTCGCGCCTGACGGCCACAGACACCTGGCCATTCATGTTCGCACCTGCCAATGGCGTGACGCGCCAACGGCTGGCATATTGGTGCATATTTTCGTAACCGGCCACAGGGCCCCACAAAAACCCGGCTTCAACCTCACCCTTGGCCAGCGCGTCCAACACATCTTGCGCTGTGCGATAGGTGGTGAAGGTGTAGCCGTCCAGTTGCGACAGAACGACATGTGGCGTGGTTTGAAATTGCACGGCAAGGCGTTTGCCTTTGAGGTCATTCAGACTGCTG
>JANMVO010000193.1:0-4762 GCA_031392805.1 Rhodoferax sp.
CGCCAGGCGCCAGACGCTGAATCAATCAATGGCGCGAAGGGATCCAGCCCGCCCGCCATATCCGTCACGCTGATACGCAGCAAAATCAGAAACGGCAACAGGAAGAACACCAGCAGCCAGATGAATGGCAGCGCGATGACCCATTGACGCCCGGGCTTCCAGCCAAATCGGGCAGGCGGTTTTATGTGGGCATCCATTGCGGGTTCTGAAGTGGTGCGGGAAATGGTGCGGAGAATGGCGGGGAGAATAGCGGGGGCAACGGTGGAAAAAATAGCGGATGCGCGTGACGCCGCTACTGCGTCAAGGTAACCGCGGCCGTGTCATCCCACCAGAAGAACACAGCATCGCCCCCGGTAATTTCACCGGTCGCAGACGTGTCACCTGACGCCGGCCGGTCACCCTCCGCAGACGTGTTCCCGCCGTCACCGCGCATGGTATTGGTCGCCGTGACCTTGATGCGCTGCCCATCGCCCATCGCCACGACGTAAGTGCTGTAGCTTCCAAAATATGCAACGTCCTGTACTTTGCCGGCAAACAGGTTTTGACGCGCTGCCGGTTTCAATTTCGCAATCTGAATCTTCTCGGGCCGCACCGCAACCGCCAGCGGCATAGTCAGCGTGCCGCTGACGCCGTGTCCGACACTGACCACGCCATGCGCGGTGGTGACCTCGCATCGGGTGGCCTCATCCAGGGTCAATCGCCCCTCAAACAGGTTGATGTTGCCAATGAAATCCGCCACAAAACGGCAGTTGGGAAATTCATAGATTTCTTTGGGAGTTCCGACCTGCAGCACCTTGCCGTGGCTCATGACCGCGATGCGCGAGGCCATGGTCATAGCCTCCTCCTGGTCATGCGTCACCATTACGCAGGTCACGCCCACCGATTCGATGATGTGCATCAGCTCAAACTGGGTCTGCTGGCGGAGTTTTTTGTCCAGCGCGCCCAATGGTTCATCCAGCAAAAGCAACTGCGGCTTTTTGGCCAGACTGCGGGCCAATGCCACGCGCTGCTGTTGCCCGCCCGACAGTTGGTGCGGTTTGCGCTTTGCCAGCTCTTTCAGTTGAACCAGCTTCAGCATTTCATCCACGCGCGCATCAATCTGCGCACGCGGCATGCCTTCGCGCTTAAGCCCAAACGCAATGTTTTCCCAGACGCTGAGGTGCGGAAACAGCGCGTAAGACTGGAACATCATGTTGATGGGCCGCTCGTAAGGCGCAAACAGGGCGATGTCCACCCCGTTCAGGATGACCGAGCCGGAAGTCGGCTTTTCAAAACCCGCCAGCATGCGCAGCAGCGTGGACTTGCCGCAACCAGAGCTGCCCAGCAGGGCAAATATTTCACCCTTGCGGATAGCCAGTGATACGTCATCAACCGCCATCACAGCATCAAAGCGCTTGACCAGTTGCCGGGTTTGCAGAAAACCCCCGCTGTGCGAATCCACCTGGCTCATACTTTTTTACGTGGCCCTGTTTTACTTGGCCTTCTTGAAGAGCGTAAACACGTTGCTCATCGACTCGCGGCCCGCATTGATAAAACTGGCGGGCGACACCATTTTTTTCATGTCATCGGCATCCAGAAATACGGTCCTGTCATTCGCGATTTCAGGTTTGACGGCGCTCAAACTCAACTTGTTGGCGGTCGGATAGCGCAGCTCATTGGTCAGTGATGCCGACACCTCGGGCTTGAGGAAATAGTTGATGAACGCGAGGGCGTTGTTCGGGTGTTTGGCGTCTTTGGGGATCGCCAGGTTGTCAAAAAAGATCAAGCCACCGGTGTTGGGGATCAGCACCTGAATCTTGTTGCCATTATTGTTCTCCACCGCGCGGGCCTTGGCAATATTCATGTCGCCCGCCCATCCCAAAGCCACGCAGGCCTTGCCACCGGCGAGGTCGTCAATCATGGTGCTGGAGAACATGCGCACATGGGGCCGCACTTTGGCCAGCATCTCACCCGCCGCCTGGTGGTCTGCCGGGTCGCTGGAGTATGGGTTCTTGCCAAGGAAGTGCATGGCTGCGGGAATAACCTCGGTGGGGGAATCCAGAAAGGCAATGCCGCAAGACTTGAGTTTGGCGGTGTACGCGGGGTTGAACACGAGCTCCCACGCGTTGCCGGGCAGTGCCGCGGAGCCCAGCGCCTTGGCGACTTGCTCCTTGTTGATCCCGACCGTGGTGTAGCTCCAGGCCCAGGGCACCAGGTATGCGTTACCGGGATCAACGATGCCCAGCTTGCCCATGATCTCGGGGTCCAGGTTGGCGTAGTTGGCCAGCTTCGCCTTATCCAGCTTCATCAGCAAGCCGCCTTCAATTTGGGATTTTGCAAACACGGCGCCGGGCACTACCAAGTCATAGCCGCTCTTGCCGACAATCAGCTTGGCTTGCAGCGCCTCATTGTTCTCGAACGTCTGATAGTTGACCTTGACGCCGGTTTCCTTTTCAAAGTTTGCCACCATGTCTTTGGCGATGTAGTCAGGCCAGTTGTAGATGTTGAGCACTTTTTCTTCGGCGTTGGTGGCCACCGGAGCCGGGCTGCTGGCCATGGTCGCCGCAGGCGCGGCAACCATGGATGAAGCCGTCTCCGGCTTTTGACCGCAAGCCGCAAGCCCAAACCCAAACAGCGCGGCGACCCAAAAATACGTTTTCATAAAGCTAAAAACTCCAGCGGATGACATTGGATTGAATGATCCAAACTTATTGTATGAAAAGTCAGACCAGCGATGGCCGTCTTGCGCCACGGTCTTTTACCCAGTCCCCACTGGCAATGACGGGCTTTTTTTTTGCATACAACGGATTGATTTCATAGACGACACAAGACAGGCTTTGGGCGTCCACACTCACCCGAATGTGGCGCTTGAAGTATTCATCCCTCTGCTGCGGGAAAATCATCTCGATCTCGTCAAGCTTGCGCTCCAGTTCGGGCTCGATCGCGTAGACCTCACCGATCACGTTGCCCGAAGGCGCACCTGCCATCACACCGCTCACCGCACTGCCGTGGCCCAACACCACGCCGGGGTAGCTGCCCAGGTGGTACATCACACCGCTGATGACCGCGTCGCCTACAAAGTGGGGCGAGGGCAGCAGGCGGGTGATGTCGTTGTCGTCACCCCGGCGCAGTGTTCCGTAGACAAAGACGTGGCGCGCAGGCAGTTGCGCACGCAGGTTGATGCCAACCGGCAAAGCAAGCTCGGACATGATGCGAATCTCCAAATTGCAAACGCCTGAGTCTAATACTGCACCCCTGAATTCCGCCCCACGTTCGGCCGTCGCTTCTAAAACCGTCGGCCCTGACGCCATCGCTTATGGTTATGGTTAGGGTTGCCTTGCATTTAGCACGACACTGGCGGGTTGCCATGTGGCTTTGTCCAAACCGCTGGTGACAGCCATGCCGGTTGTGCGGCTGCTATCAGTTTGCTAATGATATCAAAACATGAGCTACTTATGCATGCTACACAAGGGCTAGAGTCCGATTTGACTCCTAAAAGCATGTTCTTCGGAAATTTGCGGGTGTTCGGAGCCGTCCTGTGCGAGGCGGCTTATGCCGTGATCTGCAAACCGTACCCGCCGTACAGGCTGGCGTGTTCACGGTGATGCTGCCGCAGCTCCCTGCTTTGACGGGCGTGCTCGCGCTCGGCCAACGTTTGAGCGGCATTCCAGTACTGGCCATTGGCATAGCGCTGCTGGGCGTGGTGCTGGCAATGCTGCCTGCCCGTCGCCGCACGGACGCATGAAGCGCACGCAAGAGACGGACGCATGAAATAACGTGCTGTGACAGGGTGTTGCGTACAGCATCTGCTGCTTTGCGTGAACAGTTTGCAGTGCCCTGGCGGGATCAGATTCAATTCTCAGAGGGGAATGCCATAAAACTCTCCACGAAAAAAACAACACGCGCGAGTGAAAAAAACGCTTTTCCCCTATGAAACAGGCATTTTCTCCAGTAGCATCCGCAGTGCCAGTGAAGAAGCAGTTTTTCGCTGGTGATTAATCAACTTGTATAAGGACAATTCAATCATGGCAACTGCAAAAAAAGCTCCCGCAAAAAAAGCTGCACCAGCAAAGAAAGCAGCACCGGCTAAAAAGATAGCCGCGAAAGTGTCAGTGAAGGCACCGGCCAAAAAGGCAGCACCGGCTAAAAAAGCGGCGCCTGCCCGATCAGCCGCTCCGGCCAAAAAGGCTGCTGCAAAGAAGGCTCCCGCTGCAAAGCGGGCCGTCAATGCGGCATTCATGAAGGCCTTGACGCCCAGCGCCGCTCTGGCCGCAGTGGTGGGTTCAACCCCGCTGCCGCGCACCGAAGTGGTCAGCAAGCTGTGGGTTTACATCAAGAAAAACAAGCTGCAAGACGCAGTCAACAAACGCATGATCAACGCTGACGCCAAGCTGAAGGAAATCTTCGGCAAGGTGCAAGTGTCCATGTTCGAGATGGCGGGCCTGATCGGCAAACACCTGAAGTAAACGGCTTTCGCTGTTGACTTGAAAGGCCCCAATGATGGGGCCTTTTTTTTACTGCCACTTTCAGTCATCGTGACCGTGGCGGCCACCGTGCTTTTCCTTTTTTTCTTTTTTGCCGTATTTACCGCCGTAATCATCAGAATCGCGACGGTCTCCGCGCCATTGCGGGTGCTCATGCTCGTAGCGCTCCCGCACCCATTGTTCCTGCACGAAATACACCGGCTGGCCGCAGGCGTTGTAGCGGGCACAGTGCTTGCCCCAGTGCTTTTGATGGCCAGGCGGCACGTAAAGGTAGATCGGCTGGCGCTGCACCAACACCG
>JANMVO010000278.1:0-22600 GCA_031392805.1 Rhodoferax sp.
CATCCGTGATTTGTGCGGGTGGCAAGCGCTGCGCGGTGAGGAGCTTGCCACCTTGCTGGGGAAAGACCTCAAATACCTGCGCAACAAGCACTTGTCCGCCATGGTTCAGTCGGGTGAGCTGGCCTTTCAGTATCCCGAGTCACCGAATCACGCGCTACAGGCTTACCTACCACCGAAGAATTAATTAAATCGGCCCCTGACCCTCGTGGAATATCCACAGTAAGCTATTAAAAACATAGTTCCTTCAAGGGGAAAATGCCATGACCAAAAAAACCAAAGTCGCTGAGCCAGGGCGGATGCATAAATCCGAGATCACGCAGAAATTGCCCAAAAAACCATGACTCAGCCAACTCCCTTAGCCCACTACCCGGCTTTATTGGCCGACATCAAGCAGCCCATCGGGCAGGCCCAGACACGCGCCATTTTGGCCGTCAACCAGGCCTTGCTAGCCCTGTATTGGGATATCGGCCAGCTGATTGATGCGCGGCAGAAGCAAGAAGGCTGGGGGGCGGCCGTAATTCCGCGGCTGGCGAAAGATTTACACAACGAACTGCCCGAGGAAAAGGGGTTTTCTGAGCGCAATATCAAACTGATGGTTCAGTTTTACCGCGAATATCCAGCACTCTTCGCCGCAACCGCAATTGGGCAACAGGCGTTTGCCCAATTGCCAGGCTCAGTCCAGGCGGCAGAATTTGGGCAACCACTGGTTGCCCAAATTCCGTGGGCGCATAGCGTTCTGCTGATGCAAAAGGTCAAAGATACAGCAGTACGCCAATGGTATGCCGCTGCAACCCTGACCAACGACTGGAGCCGCAACATACTGCAAATGCAGATTGAAACCGCCGCCCACGCCCGTCAGGGCAAAGCCACCAGCAATTTTGCGCAGCGCTTGCCGCCACCACAGTCTGACTTGGTTCAACAAGCCTTGAAGGATCCCTATCTGTTTGACTTCCTGACGCTGGCGGAACCATTTCACGAGCGCGAGCTGGAAACTGGGTTGATCCGGCATCTGAAAAAGTTCTTGCTGGAGTTGGGGCAAGGGTTCGCATTCGTGGGGCGGCAGCATCACATTGAGGTGGGTGGCCAGGACTTCTACATCGACCTGCTGTTTTATCACCTGCGGCTGCGCTGCTTTGTGGTCATTGAACTCAAACGTGGCGCGTTCAAGCCAGAATATGCGGGGAAAGATGAATTTTTATTGCAGCGTGGTGGATGATGTGCTCAGGCACGCGCAAGACACGCCCATTATTGGGCTGATTCTTTGCCAAACCCTGCAAAATTTGAATGCCGTGGCCGCAATTGCCGACAATGAGGCTTCACCCAACTGATCCCATGACCCATTTTGAAAAAGCCGCGCAGGCGTCCACGATCTCGCTGCTGGACCGCTTCTACAGCATCTTTCTTTCCGTGTGTATCGTCTTTTTGATGGTCGGCGTTCCTTTTGTGTTCCACCGCAAGGCGGCAAGCGCTGTTGCGGCCTTGTCCATGGCGGTTGGCGTGTTGTTGGCCTGGCGCATGAGCCGGCGCGGGCAACCCCAAAAGTCGCTCAAACTCTTCTCGGTGGGCTTGTGGCTGCTGCTGGTGGGCCTGATTTATGGGGGCTTGCCGCCAGCCACCGCGGGCACCGCTGTGGCCATGGCCATGATGCTGGCGGTGGTCGTCAGTGTGCGTGCAGGGGTGGTATTTGGCATTTCCTATCTGCTCGCCTGGCTGCTGTACATCGCCTTGCAGGCGGCACACCTGGCACCCCCGCCTTACTTTTCCGGCACCCTGCTGACCGGGTGGCTCATCGGCGCGGTCGCCATCTGGCTGGTGCTGTTGCCGATTCCCGAGCTGATCCGCACCCTGCACAAGGCCGCGTCCCTGCAACGCGCCGTGATTGAAGCCACCACCGATGGCATCCTGGTGGTGAACAACGAAGGCAGAGTGGAAACCTATAACCAGCGTTTCCTGGACTTGTGGCAAATTCCACCGGCGTCCATCAGCACTCTCAATGACGGCGAGCTGCTGGATTTGGCGATGGAACAACTGGTCGATCCAGACGCGTTTATAAAAAAGGTGCGGGAGCTTTATGCGCAGCCCGATTTGACCAGCGTTGACACCCTGGTGTTCAAGGATGGCCGGCATGTCGAGCGGCATTCCCAGCCCCAGCGGCTGGACGGGCAAATCGTGGGCCGTGTCTGGAGCTTTCGCGATGTGACTGAAAGGGAAAGAGCCCAGGCGGAAATTCGCAGCCTCGCGTTCCATGATGCGCTGACCCTGCTGCCGAATCGGCGTTTGCTGGATGACCGCCTGGAACAGGCAATGGCCTCCTGCGGTCGCAGTGGTCAAAAGGGGGCACTGCTGTTTCTGGATCTGGATAATTTCAAAACGCTCAATGATGCTTTCGGACATGGGGCGGGGGACGCGCTGCTGGTTGAGGTCGCGCGGCGTATTACCAGTTGCGTGCGCCAGATTGACACGGTGGCGCGCTTTGGGGGCGATGAGTTTGTGGTGATCCTGGGCAATCTGAATATTGACCTGGGCACGGCGCGTCTTGATGTCAACTTGGTTGCCGGGAAGATCAGCCTTGCGCTGGCGCAGCCCTACCATTTGAGCCTGCCGCAAAATGATGGCTCAAACACCCCTGTGCAGCACCACTGCACCGCGAGCATTGGCATCGCCCTGTTCCCGGAGAAAAAAGTCAGCGCTGATGAAGTTCTAAAACGGGCTGACACCGCCATGTACCAGGCCAAGGCGTCGGGGCGCAATGCCGTCAGTTTCTACGACGCAGCGGGTTGAATTGAGTCGCCCTACGCAATGCGCTCCAGAATCAGCACCGCAAAAAACCCGAACGCGGCAATCAGCGTCCACTTGAGCGTGAGCAGGCCGTAGCGCTTGAAGCGCACCTGGCCAGTCGCGGCGTAAAACGCAAACAACACGCAAGCGCCAATCAACAGTAAAAGAATCAGCCAGCGGAACAGAAGCATGGTGCTTTTTCGACGCGACGCGACACGAACTGGGCTACCAGGCCCGCGCCAATTGGCCAAACCCGCTGGGCGCAAGCTTCTCGTCTTCAAAGGTCACCACTTCCCACGCGTCGGTGCGTGACAGCAGCCCGCGCAGCAGTTGGTTGTTCAGCTCATGGCCCGAACGGAAGGCGCTGTAGGCCGCCAGCAAGGGTTTGCCCAGCATGTACATGTCGCCCATGGCGTCGAGGATTTTGTGTTTGACGAATTCATCGTCATAGCGCAGGCCACCGGCGTTGAGCACCTTGTAGTCGTCCATGACGATGGCATTGTCCAGCCCGCTGCCCAGGGCCAGGCCGTTGACGCGCATGGTCTCCACGTCTTTGGTGAAGCCGAAAGTGCGGGCACGGGCAATGTCACGTGAGTACGAGTGGCGGCTCATGTCGAATTCAAAGCGCTGGCCGGTGGAATCCACCGCCGGGTGGTCAAAGTCGATCTCGAAGCTTAAAGAGTAGCCGTGGTAGGGTTCCAGGCGCGCCCATCGCGCATCGGCACCCTCGCCCGCCCGCACCTCAACCGGTTCGATCACCCGGATGAAGCGCCGGGGTGCGTTCTGGAACTCAATGCCCGCGCTCTGAAGCAAAAACACAAAGGACGCGGCCGAGCCATCCAGAATCGGCACTTCCTCGGCCGTAATATCCACATAGAGGTTGTCAACACCCAGGCCCGCGCAGGCCGACATCAGGTGCTCCACCGTGGCAACGCGTGCACCGCCGTTGGACACCCGTGTTGCCAGCCGCGTGTCTGTCACCGATGTGGCCGACATGGGAATGTCCACCATCTCGGCCAGATCAGTGCGGCGAAACACAATGCCAGTGTCCGGTGGCGCGGGCCGCAAGGTCAATTCAACCCGCTGCCCGCTGTGCAGACCGACGCCTACTGCGCTGGTGAGGGATTTCAAGGTTCTTTGCTTCAGCATCACGCGATTTTAGTTTTTAGATGCCGCTCATTGCATGAGAGGGGATTGTCGGGATGAAAAGCGCAGCGAGCGGCTCAAGGTGATGTCGAGGAGCACAGCCGTACTCCCTTACGGCGCGCACTGCGGGCATCAGACTGGGTTGCGCAGCAGCTTTGCACCCATCAATCCGCTTGCTTGCGCAGGAACGCAGGAATTTCATAGTCATCCATGCCGCCATTGGACAGTGCATCGACCTTGGCCGCAGCCGAGGTACGGCCACGCCACACCGCTGGCGTGGCCATGCTGCCGTAATCAGGTTGACCATGCCCGAGGGGTGCAGCAGACATTGAGGCTGGACCACCGATGGCCGAGTTCAGGGTTGGCAGGTGAAACGGCACGTTGTCGGTGCCCGTGCGCAATACCTGTAGCGGCGGCGCAGTGCGGCGCACGCCTTGACGGCTCAGGCCGGTCGCCACCACGGTAACGCGAATATCGTCACCCAGACTGTCGTCATAAGCCGTGCCGTAAATGACGTGGGCGTCAGCCGAGGCGTAGGCACGGATGGTGTTCATGGCCAGCTTGGACTCGGTCAGCTTCAGCGAGCCCTTGCTGGCGGTAATCAGCACCAGCACGCCCTTGGCCCCTGACAGGTCAACCCCTTCCAGCAGCGGGCAGGCGACGGCCTGCTCGGCTGCAATGCGCGCGCGGTCCGGCCCACCGGCCATCGCCGTGCCCATCATGGCTTTGCCGGGCTCGCCCATCACGGTGCGCACGTCTTCAAAGTCAACATTCATGTGCGCAGGCACATTGATGATTTCGGCAATGCCGCCCACCGCGTTTTTCAGCACATCGTTGGCGTGCTGGAAAGCCTCGTCCTGCGTGATGTCGTCGCCCAGCACGTCCAGCAGTTTCTCGTTGAGCACCACGATCAGCGAATCGACATTGGCTTCCAGCTCGGCCAGGCCGGTGTCCGCATTGGTCATGCGACGGCCACCTTCGAAATCGAACGGCTTGGTCACTACGCCCACGGTGAGAATGCCCATTTCACGCGCCACGCGGGCAATCACCGGTGCTGCACCGGTGCCGGTGCCGCCGCCCATGCCGGCCGTGATGAACAGCATGTGCGCGCCGTCGATGGCCGCGCGGATGTCTTCAATCGCCTGTTCGGCCGCATCGCGCCCTTTGTCGGGCTTGCTGCCTGCGCCCAGACCGGTGTGGCCGAGCTGGATGGTTTTGTGCGCCGCGCTGCGGCTCAGGGCCTGCGCGTCGGTGTTGGCGCTGATGAATTCCACGCCCTGCACGCCCCGGTCAATCATGTGCTGGACCGCGTTGCCGCCGCCCCCGCCGACGCCGATCACCTTGATCTGGGTGCCCAGGTTGAACGCTTCTTCTTCAATCATTTCGATGCTCATGTGATTCTCCTAAATTGCAGTTGCTTAAAGTTGCCATCTCAGTTTTTTTCATATTTATCAAGTCACGGCGATCAGGGCGGACCGGTGCACCGCCATCGCCCCCGCGCCACGTGAGGTGGCCCGGCCGCGCTGTTGATCATGATTTTTTTCATTTCAAAGCCAATTAAAAGTTGCCGACAAACCAGTCCTTGACCTGGCCGAAAGCGGTTTTCATGGAACCATTCTTTTGCGCCACCTTGAAACCGCGCAGGCGCGCCAGGCGGGCTTCTTCCAGCAGTCCCATGACCGTGGCCGCGCGCGGCTGGGCCACCATGTCGGCCAAAGCGCCTGAATACTTGGGAATGCCACGGCGCACGGGTTTAAGGAAGATGTCTTCGCCCAGTTCCACCATGCCCGGCATGAGGCAACTGCCACCGGTAAGAACAATGCCGCTTGAGAGCACCTCTTCATAGCCGGACTCCCGCATCACCTGGTGCACCAGCGCAAAGATTTCTTCGATGCGCGGCTCAATCACGCCGGCCAGCGCCTGGCGGCTCAGCATGCGCGGGCCGCGGTCGCCCAGGCCAGGCACTTCCACCTGGGTGTCAGGGTCGGCCAGCAACTGTTTGGCGAAACCGTTCTCCACCTTGATGTCTTCAGCATCTTTGGTGGGCGTGCGCAAGGCCATGGCGATGTCGCTGGTGATCAGGTCACCGGCGATGGGGATCACGGCCGTATGGCGAATGGCCCCATTGGTGAAGATCGCCACATCGGTCGTGCCCGCACCAATGTCCACCAGGGCCACGCCCAGTTCGCGCTCGTCCTCGGTCAGTACTGACAGGCTGCTGGCCAGTGGGTTGAGCATCAGCTGTTCGACCTCAAGCCCGCAACGGCGCACACATTTGATGATGTTCTCGGCCGCACTTTGCGCACCGGTCACGATGTGCACCTTGGCCTCCAGGCGGATGCCGCTCATGCCAATGGGCTCTTTCACGTCCTGGCCGTCGATGATGAATTCCTGCGGCTCCACCAGCAGCAGCCGCTGGTCGGTCGAAATGTTGATGGCCTTGGCGGTTTCAACCACGCGCGCCACATCGGCCTGGGTGACTTCGCGGTCTTTCACCGCCACCATGCCGCTGGAGTTGATGCCGCGGATGTGGCTGCCGGTGATGCCGGTATAGACCCGCTGAATCTTGCAGTCGGCCATCAGCTCGGCCTCTTTCAGCGCCTGCTGGATGCTCTGCACCGTGGCGTCGATGTTGACTACCACGCCGCGCTTGAGGCCGTTGCTCGGCGCCACGCCCAGTCCCGCCAGCTTGAGTTCGCCCCCGGGCAGCACCTCGGCTACCACCACCATGACTTTGGCGGTTCCGATGTCCAGGCCGACGACCAGATCCTTGTATTCTTTTGCCATATTGATTTCAGTCTTTTTCCTAGGTCTCTATTTTTTCGGCGACACCGGCAGCACCGTGGTCACGCCGCGCAATCGAAGGGCGTAACCGTCTTCATGGCGCAAGTCGGCCGACTCCAGCGCTTCGGGTTTGCGGCCATATTTGGCGGTCACTTGCGTCATTGTTTTTAAAAATCGCGTGGTGCGGGCCAACACCTCATCGACCGGGCCACGGCCCAGTTCAATGACGGCACCGGTGTCCAGGCGCGTGCGCCAGCCACCGCGCCCGGTCAACTCGAACTGGTCAATGGCGATGTCCATGTCTTCAAACAGGGGCTGCAGCGCCTGGTACATGGCCAGCACCAGCGCAGCCTGCCCCTCAGGCCCGTCAAGACGGGGCAGCGTGTCCTGCTCGACTTCGCCTGCGTTGGCCTCGAACACCTCGCCAAAATTATTCAGCAGGCGCGCTTCGCCATCGACCCCCCAATACGCGACGGCCCTGTGCTCTTGCAGCATCACCTTGAGCCGGTTGGGAAAGTCACGCTTCACCATGGCACGGCGAACCCAGGGCACCGCTTCAAATGCCCGGACGGTGCGGCCCAGGTCCATCGTCAAAAAAGTCCCTTCCAGCTTTGGCGCCACATTGGCGCGCAGCGTGATGGCATTGTTGTGGCTCACATCGCCGGTAACGGAAATGCCGGCAACGGCAAACAGGGGCGAGCGCGCAGCCCACACCCCCAGGGCTCCCAACGCGGCACACGCAAACACCAGAAACAGCACCGATGCGGTCAGGTTCATCAGCTTGATGTCAAGTGGGGGCGCCAGGGTGGGGGTCATGCACGCGCCCCCTGTTGGCCAGCGGCCAGCCCGGCCGGGTAATCCAGTGCCGCCAGTTGCAGCACCTGAAGGCACAGGTCCGGGTAACTGATACCGGCGGCTTTGGCTGACATGGGCACCAGCGAATGCCCTGTCATGCCGGGCGAGGTGTTGATCTCCAGCAGGAACGGCTTGCGGTCGCTGGCGCGAATCATCAGGTCTGCACGGGCCCAGCCACGGCAGCCCAGACTGCGGAAAGCGGCCAGCACAATGCGTGAAATCTCGCGCTCCTCCAGCGCTGCCAGACCACTGGGGCAATGGTAGGACACGGCGTCGGTGAAGTACTTGTTCTGGTAGTCATAAGCCCCCTCGGGCGCGTTGATGCGCACCACCGGCAGCGTTTGCGCGCCAGCCCCACTGCCAATCACCGGGCAGGTAACCTCTTCGCCTTCAATGAACTCTTCGCACAACACATCCGGGTCGTAGCGCGCCGACAGGCGCACTGCGTCTTGCATCTGCGAATGGCCCTTGACCTTGGTCACGCCGATGGAAGAGCCTTCGCGCGGCGGCTTGACGATCAGCGGCAAGCCCAATTCGTCCGGTACGGCCACGCTGTGTTCGCGCTGCTGCCGCGCAGGCCCCAGCACCACATAGCGCGGTGTCGGCAGGCCCTGCGCCTCCCAGATGCGCTTGGTCATGACTTTGTCCATGGCGATGCTGGACGCCATGACACCCGAGCCGGTGTAAGGAATGCCCATCAATTCCAGCGCACCCTGCACCGTGCCGTCTTCACCGAAGCGGCCATGCAGCGCGATGAAGCAGCGCGCAAAGCCTTCCCGCCTGAGGTCTCCCAAGTCGCGCCCGGCCGGATCGAACGCATGCGCATCCACGCCTTTCGAGAGCAGCGCCTGCAATACGCCATGGCCCGACATGAGCGAAATGTCGCGCTCGGCGGAGACGCCGCCCATCAGCACTGCCGTTTTTCCAAATTGGGAGTTAAATTGGCTCATAGCCCTTGTCCCACCTCACTTATATGCTCTATATTTTGTAGCATTTGCACTACTTTGGCAGGCACGGCACCAATTGACCCGGCCCCCATGCACATCACCACGTCGCCCGCGCGCGCGTTGTCGATGATCACCTGGGCCATGTTGGCAATGTCGTCCACAAAGATCGGCTCCAGCTTGCCCGCCACGCGCAGGGCCCTGGCCAGCGCGCGCCCATCTGCCGCCACGATGGGGGCCTCACCGGCCGCATAGACTTCGGCCAGCAACACAGCGTCGGCCTGGCCGATCACCTTCACAAAATCTTCAAAGCAGTCGCGCGTGCGCGTGAAACGGTGCGGTTGAAAGGCCAGCACCAGGCGTCGCCCGGAGAAGGCTCCGCGCGCGGCTGCCAGCGTGGCGGCCATCTCGACCGGGTGGTGGCCATAGTCGTCGATCAGGGTGAAGGTGCCTGTGTGCGTGCTGTGCACACTTGCGTCACATTTCGCGGGCATGTCGCCATAGCTCTGGAAGCGGCGGTCGACGCCCTTGAACTCGGCCAGCGCTTTCACCACTGCGGTGTCCGGCACGTTGAGTTCCACGGCCACGGAAATCGCAGCCAGCGCGTTGAGCACGTTGTGGCGGCCCGGCAGATTCAGGATGACCGGCAGGTCCGCCAGGCTGACCCCATTGTGCCGCTCCACCGTGAAATGCATCTGGCCTGCCATCGCCTTCACATCCACGGCACGCACCTGGGCCTCTTCGCCAAACCCGTAGCTGGTGATGGGTCGCGACAGCCGGGGCGCGATGCTTTGCACGGCCGGGTCATCGGTGCACAAAATCGCCGTGCCATAAAACGGCATGCGGTGCAGAAAGTCAACGAAGGCCGTCTTGAGCACCTCAAAATCGTGGTTGTAGGTCTCCATGTGGTCGGCATCAATGTTGGTGACCACCGCCATCACCGGCAGCAAATTAAGGAACGAAGCGTCTGATTCGTCGGCCTCCACCACGATGTAGTCGCCGCTGCCCAGCCGGGCATTGGCACCGGCGCTGTTGAGCCGGCCACCGATCACAAACGTGGGGTCCAGCCCGGCTTCGGCCAGTATGCTGGCCACCAGGCTGGTGGTGGTGGTCTTGCCGTGCGTGCCGGCAATCGCAATGCCTTGTTTGAGGCGCATCAGCTCGGCCAGCATGACGGCGCGCGGCACAATGGGAATGTGCTTTGCGCGGGCCGCAATCACCTCAGGGTTGTCTGGCTGCACCGCCGTCGACGTGACGACTGCATCGGCGTCAACCAGATTGCCGCTGGCATGACCCACATAGGTTTTGATGCCCAGGGCAGCCAGGCGTCTCAACGTGACGCTGTTGGCCAGGTCCGAGCCCGAAATGACGTAGCCCAGGTTCAGCAGCACCTCAGCGATGCCGGACATGCCGGAGCCGCCAATGCCAACGAAGTGAATGTGTTTGATCGCGTGTTTCATTGTGCGATGCGCTTTCCCGACAAGGACTCACAAGCCGCCACGATGCCTTGCGTTGCGCCAATTTTTGCCATCTTCCGCGCTGCGACGGCTGCCGCCAGCAGGCTCGGCCGCTCGGCTGTTTGCAGCATTCTGGCCAGCCAGTCGGGCGTAAATTCTTTCTGCGGCACCAGCCAGCCACCACCCTGGTCCACCAGAAATCTGGCGTTGGTGGTCTGGTGGTCATCCACGGCGAACGGAAAGGGCACGAACACTGCCGCGGCGCCCACGGCAGCAATCTCGGTCACGGTACTGGCCCCGGCGCGGCAGATCACCAGATCAGCGTCTGCAAAAGCTTGCGCGGTGTCGTCAATGAAGGGCGTGAGTTCGGCCTGCACACGGGCCGCTGCGTAGTTGGCACGGAGCTCGTCAATCTGTTTTTCCCCGCTTTGGTGAGTCACCTTGGGACGGGCAGTCTCCGGCATCAAGGCCAGTGCACGCGGCACCACATCATTCAGGGCTTTTGCACCCAGGCTGCCACCCAGCACCAGGATCCGCAAGGGACCCCGACGCGCGGCGAAACGCACGGCAGGATCGGGTCGGCCAATGAACGCTGCACGCAACGGGTTGCCAATCCATAGGGCTTTTTCAATGACCTTGGGAAACGCCGAGAACACCTTGGCTGCCAGGCGCGCCAGCCATTTGTTGGCCATGCCGGCCACTGAATTTTGCTCATGCACGATGAGCGGCTTGCCGAGCAGTGCACTCATCATGCCGGCTGGAACCGTGATGTAGCCCCCCAGGCCCACCACCACATCCGGCTTGACACGGCGCACCACACGGATACTTTGCCAGCACGCGCGCAGCAACCGCAGGGGCAACAGCGCCAGGGTCATGACACCCCTGCCGCGCACGCCGGAAAAATCAACGGCTTCAAACGCAAAGCCACGCGCTGGCACCAGCTGGCTTTCCATGCTGGGAGCAGGCCCGCCAAGCCAGTGAACGCGCCATCCCCTCTCGCGCAGCGCCTGTGCCACCGCGAGGCCGGGGAAGATGTGGCCACCGGTACCACCCGCCATGATCAAAGCGCACTTGCTCATGTTTGCACCTTTTGCCCCTTCTCCGTCTGGCCGTGGGCGGGGCTGAGCGAAGGGTGCCGCTGCAAAGCCGTTACCCCAAGCCGCTCGTTATGGGAGAGGGGATAAGCGTTCATCACCTCGTAGCCGCAGAGGTAGTCAAGCGTGTATGGCGAAGCGCTCATAGCCGCCCCCCATGCATGAGCTGTTTGCTCTCAAAATCAATCCGCAGCACTACCGCGATGGCCACCAGGTTGATCAAAATGGCCGAGCCACCAAAGCTCATCAGGGGCAGCGTGAGGCCCTTGGTCGGCAAGGCCCCCAGGTTCACGCCCATGTTGATGAAGGCCTGAAAACCCATCCAGATGCCCACGCCCTGCGCCACCAGCCCGGCAAACACGCGGTCCAGCGCAATGGCCTGGCGCCCGATGTGCATCATGCGCCGCGTCATCCAGAAAAACAGGCTGATCACGCAGGCCACGCCGACCAGGCCAAACTCTTCGCCGATCACGGCCAGCAGAAAGTCGGTGTGGGCTTCGGGCAGCCAATGCAGTTTTTCAACGCTGCCGCCCAAGCCCACGCCGAAGATTTCACCCCGGCCAATGGCAATCAGCGAATGGGTTAGCTGGTAGCCCTTGCCCAACGCGTGCTCCTCGCTCCAGGGGTTGAGATAGGCAAAGATGCGCTCGCGGCGGAATTCACTGAAGGCAATCATCAACGCGAAAGCAACCACCAGAATCGCGGCGATCAGGAAGAACATGCGGGCATTCACGCCGCCCAGAAACAGGATGCCCATGGCAATCACGGCAATCACCATGAAGGCCCCCATGTCGGGCTCGGCCAGCAGCAGCACACCGACGACCGCGACCGCCAGCGCCATCGGCATGACGGCGCGGAAAAAACGCTCTTTAACATCCATTTTGCGCACCATGTAATCGGCCGCGTACAGCAGCACGGAAAACTTGGCAAGCTCGGAAGGCTGAAAGCCGGTAAGGCCCAGGGGAATCCAGCGTTTTGCGCCATTGACGCCCTTGCCGATGTGGGGAATCAACACCACGATCAACAGCAACAGCGACACCACAAACAACCACGGCGCAATCTTTTCCCAGGTCGCCACGGGCGTCTGAAACGCAATCAGCGCCGCGACAAAGGCAACGGCCAGCGACAAGACGTGGCGGGTCAGAAAATGGGTGTGGGCATAGCGGGCAAATTTCGGGTTCTCCGGCATTGCAATCGAGGCCGAATAAACCATCACCAGGCCCCACGCCAGCAGCGCCACCGTGACCCAGACCAACGCCTGGTCCAGTGTCACGATTCGGCTGGGCGGATTGTCGGCGCCCGAAAGGCGCTGGGTTCGCCGGGTTGGCTGGGTGCCGGTGGCGGTGCTCATGCAACGCCCTCTAGATCGACGCCAGCAGTGGCGGCGATTTGCGCGACTGCCTCACGAAAGACCGCCGCCCGGTGCGCGTAGTTGTCAAACATGTCGAAACTGGCACAGGCCGGCGACATCAGCACGGCATCACCCGAATGCGCTTGACCGTTGGCATGCACAACGGCCTGTTGCATCGTAGCCGCGTCGATTAGGGGCACGCCAGTGGGCGCAAGCACGGCACGAATCAGCGCAGCGTCACGCCCGATCAGCACCACCGCCCTGACGTATCGCGCCACCGGTGCGGCCAGCGGGGAGAAGTCTTGCCCCTTGCCGTCGCCACCGAGGATGACGATGACTTTTCTGTCTGCGCCCAAACCGTTGAGCGCCGCCACCGTGGCACCCACATTGGTGCCCTTGCTGTCATCAAAAAACTCGATGCCATTGATGCTGCCGACCGGCTCAACCCGGTGCGGCTCGCCCCGGTATTCACGCAGCCCAAACAAAATCGGCGCCAGACTGCAGCCTGCCGATGCGGCCAGCGCCAAGGCGGCCAGCGCGTTGACCGCGTTGTGCCGCCCGCGAATGCGCAGCGCGTCAGCGGGCATCAGGCGCTGCAGGTAAAGCTCTTCGCTGGCCTCGTTGCGTTTGCGTTTGGTGTCATCGGCATCGAGTGCGCGCACCAGCCACACCATGCCGTTGACTTCTTCGATGCCGAAGTCACCGGGCCGCTGCGGCATATCGCCGCCAAAAGTGATGTATTCGCGTGGCGGCGGGCGATCTTTGACGCGGCCCTGGGTAGATGGCGGCGGCAGCATTGCCATGACCCGCGGGTCTTCCCGGTTGAGCAGCATCAGGGTCTGTTTGCCAAAGATACGGGCTTTTGCCTGCGAATAGGCGGCAAGAGAGCCATGCCAGTCCAGATGGTCCTGCGAGATGTTGAGTACCGTGGCCGTTGTGGGCTCAAAGCCTTCTGCGCCATTGAGCTGAAAACTGGACAACTCAATCACCCACACGTCAGGCAGCGCATTCGCGTCCAGGCATGCAGACAGCGTGTCGAGCAGCGTGGGGCCAATGTTGCCTGCAACCGCCACGGTCTTGCCGGCCCGCGCCACCAGTTGACCGGTCAGCGCGGTGACGGTTGTTTTGCCGTTGGTGCCGGTGACGGCCAGCACAACGGGGGCATAGTCCTGCGACGCCTTCAAATCCGACAACGCCTGAGAAAACAATCCCAACTCGCCTGTAGCCCTTATAGATTGGTCATTAGTAGCTATAAATATATTAGCAATCGAGGCCGGCGTCAAGCCAGGGCTCTGGCACACCACGGCGAAAGAGTTTCCCGCCAGCAAAGACTCATTCAACGCGCTGCTGACAAAATCGGCCGCTGGCACCGCGCGGCGCAAGGCGTCAAGCTGGGGTGGGTTGTCGCGCGAGTCAGCCACCGTGACCTGCGCGCCGCAGCGCGCACACCAGCGCGCCATCGCCAGACCGGACACGCCCAGGCCCAGGACGAGAACATTTTGATCTTTAAGCAGGATTGACACGTTTAGCGCAACTTCAAGGTTGACAGGCCAACCAGGCACAGCAGCATGGTGATGATCCAGAAGCGCACCACGACCTGGGTTTCTTTCCAGCCGCTTTTCTCGAAATGATGGTGCAAGGGGGCCATCTTCAAAATCCGGCGGCCTTCGCCATACTTCTTTTTGGTGTACTTGAACCAGGTCACTTGCAGCATGACCGAGAGCGCCTCCACCACAAAGATGCCGCCCATGATGGCCAGCACGATCTCCTGGCGCACGATGACGGCAATGGTGCCTAAAGCGGCCCCCAGGGCCAGCGCGCCGACATCGCCCATGAACACCTGCGCCGGATGTGTGTTGAACCACAGAAACGCCAGCCCCGCACCAGCCATGGCCGAGCAAAAAATCAGCAACTCACCCGAGCCTGGGATGTGCGGAAAAAACAGGTATTTTGAGTAGACTGCACTGCCCGTGACGTAGGCAAAAACGCCCAGGGCGGAGCCGACCATCACCACCGGCATGATGGCCAGCCCATCCAGACCATCGGTCAGGTTGACCGCGTTGCTGGAGCCCACAATCACCAGATAAGTGAGGATGACAAAGCCCAGAACACCCAGCGGGTAGCTGATTTCCTTGAAAAACGGCAGCTGCAATCCGGCTTTGGGCGGCAGGTTCAAGTCGAACCCCGATTGCACCCATTTAAAGAACAGTTCCAGCACGCGCAGGTTGGAGTTCTCGGAAATGCTGAACACGAGGTAGAGCGCGGCGATCAGGCCAATCAGGGACTGCCACAGGTACTTCTCCCGTGAGCGCATGCCTTCCGGGTCTTTGTTCACCACTTTGCGCCAGTCGTCGGCCCAGCCAATGGCACCAAAGCCCAAGGTAACCAGCAGCACAATCCAGACGAAGCGGTTGGTGAGGTCAAACCACAACAGCGTAGACACCGAAATGCACAGCAGGATCAACACCCCGCCCATGGTCGGGGTGCCACTTTTCTGGAAGTGGCTCTCCAGGCCATAGCCGCGCACTGGCTGGCCGATCTTGAGCCGGGCCAGGCGCCGGATCACCCAAGGCCCGGCTGCCAGGCCCATCAAGAGGGCGGTCATCGCGGCCATCACGGCGCGAAACGTCAAGTACTGGAATACCCGGAAAAATCCAAATTCCGGCGACAGCGTTTGCAACCACTGAGCAAGGCTTAACAGCATTGCGATCTCCCGTACGCAAGGCTCAGCAGCATTGCGAACTCCTTGACGCAAGGCTTAACAGCATTGCGATCTCCGATCTTCCATGCGCGCGACTCAAGAACATGGTGCCTCCTGGTGCAGTTGTGCATACGCGGTGATGGCCTCTACAACACGCTCCATTTTCATGAACCGCGAGCCTTTGACCAGAACACTGCTGCACCGGGACATGGCGCCCACCACGGCCTTGTTCAATGTATCAATGTCCTTGAAATGCCGGCCCGCGCCAAAGTGCGCGCCGGCATTGGCTGACAGCACGCCCAGCGTGAATAAATTCTCAATCCCAAGCGCTTTGGCGTAATCTCCCGCTTCGGCGTGAAACTGGGGTCCCTGCCCACCCACCACGCCCAAGTCCCCCAGCACCAGCAAGCGCGGACCCGGCAGACCAGCGAGCACCTCAATGGCAGCGCGCACGGAGTCCGGGTTGGCGTTGTAGGTGTCGTCCACCAGCGTGTAGGGATGCCCGCCCAGCACACCCGCCAGCGCACGGGAACGGCCCTTGACCGGCTCAAAGGCCTCAAGTCCGCTTGCGATGGACGCCAGTGGCACGCCTGCGGCCAGCGTGCAGGCAATGGCCGCCAGCGAATTTTTCACGTTGTGCAGGCCGGCCACGCGAAGTGCAAAGGCCAGCGCACCGACAGGTGTTTCCACGTGGACCTGCCAGGCACCAGCGGCCCAGACGGGTGCCGCACAGGTGATATCGGCGGCAGGCCTAATTTCGTCTTCTTTTCCGCCGTCTTTTTGCTCCCCGCACAGGCCGTCTGGTGCCACGGCAAAAGTCAACTGGGGGCGCTGCCCCGCCAATGCATGCCATACATCGGCAAAGGCATCGGCGTGCGGAAATACCGCCACCCCTTTGGCCGCAAGCGACTCAATCACTGAGCCGTTTTCAGCTGCCACAGCCTCAAGGGTTGACATAAATTCAAGGTGCTCCCGCTGCGCATTGTTCACCAGCGCCACAGTCGGTTTGACCATGGCAGCCAGCAGCGCTATTTCACCGGGATGGTTCATGCCCAGCTCAATCACCGCAAGCTCATGGCTGGCGCGAAGCCGCAACAGCGTCAGCGGCACACCGATATCGTTGTTGAAGTTGCCCTGAGTGGCCAGCATCGCCTGGGGCCGGTAGGCCTGCAGGATCGAGGCGATCATCTGCGTCACCGTGGTCTTGCCATTGCTGCCTGTCACCGCAATCAGTGGCAATTTGAACTGTGAACGCCAGCCCGAGGCCAGCATGCCCAACGCGTGCCTGGTGTCGTCCACAATGAGCCCGGGCAGGCCGGCCAGGTTCAGTTGGGCTTGAGAATGGCACAGCGCTGCCACCGCACCTTTGGCTTTTGCCTCGGCCAGGAATTCGTTGGCATCAAACCGCTCGCCCTTGAGCGCCACAAACAGGTCGCCCGGCTCAATGCTGCGGGTATCGGTGTGCACACGATTCAATCCGGTCATCGGGTCGCCCTGCAACCGGCCCTGCGGGACCCACTGCATGGCCTGCTGCAACGTCATCATGCCGCTCATGCGGACACCCCTTGCGCAGGCTGCTTTGCCGCCCACACCTGCAACGCTTGCGCGACGTGCACCTTGTCGGAAAATGGCAGCTTGATGCCCGCCACATCCTGCTGGTCTTCGTGGCCCTTGCCCGCAACCAGCACCACATCATTGGCATCCGCTTGCGCCACTGCATGCGCAATCGCCCGGGCCCGATCCGGCTGCACCAGCACCGCTTCACGCCCTGCCAGGCCCAGCAATATCTGACTGATGATTTCCTGCGCCGCCTCACCGCGCGGATTGTCACTGGTCACGATCACGCGGTCTGCGTGCTGCACCGCCATAGCGCCCATGAGCGGGCGTTTGACCGCATCGCGATCTCCGCCACAGCCAAACACACACCACAGCTGACCCCCGCGCTGGCTGGCCAGCGGACGCAGCGCTGCCAGCGCGTGGCCCAGCGCGTCCGGCGTGTGCGCGTAGTCCACCGCCACCAGAGGCTTGGCCACTCCCCCCAGACATTCCATGCGCCCGGGAACCGGCAGCAGATCTTGGCAGGAAGCAACGCACGCCGCCAGGGGCACGCCGAGAGAACGCATCGCACCGATCACGCCCAACAGGTTCGCGACGTTGTAATGCCCGATCAAATGGGTGGCCAGCGCATGGCGTTCGGTGCCTGCACCGGTTGTCTCCATCACCGCAAAATGCAATCCCATCGCATCGCAGCTGATATCGCAAGCCTGCAAGCGCGCCGGGCCGTTGCAGGAGACGGTCCACAGGTCCAGCGCGTCGGTGCCCTCGCCAGCGCGCAATGACGCAGCCAGTTCAAGGCCCTTGGCATCGTCCACATTGAGCACCACTGACTGCAGGCCCGGCCATTGAAACAGGGACGCTTTGGCCTGCCAGTAGGCCTGCATCGAGCCGTGGTAGTCCAGATGGTCCTGCGAGAAATTGGTGAACACGGCCGTGCGGATGCGCGTGCCGTCCAGGCGGCGCTCTTCTATGCCAATTGAAGAGGCTTCAATGGCGCAGGCCCGCAAGCCTGCATCCACAAACTCGCGAAAAGTCCGCTGCAGCAAAACCGGGTCCGGCGTTGTCAGGCCATTGGCAACGGCGTCGAACGGCAAAGTCGCACCGGCCTTGTCAAGACGCGGGCGTGCTATACCCAAAGTTCCTACCAGCCCGCATGGAATGGACTTATAATGCTTTAATTTTAATAGCGCATGCGCCAGCCACCAGGCGGTGGAGGTTTTGCCGTTGGTGCCAGTGATGGCGATCACATCGAACTGCTGTGTTGGCTGCCCGAAATACGCCGCTGCGATCGGGCCGGTCGCGCCCTTGAGTTGCGGGTAGGCGGCAATGGCCTCATTGCCGAAGCCATACCGGTCCACATCTGCATGTTCAACCAGGCAGGCGCTGGCGCCACTTAGCAGGGCGGCTGGCACATGACGGCGTCCATCGGTTGCGGCACCGGGCCAGGCAATGAAGCCATCGCCGACGCGCACATGGCGGCTGTCGGTACACAGGGTTCCCGTGACGCGGCTTCGCAGCCATTGCGCAGCCTGGGCAGGCGTGTGGAGAGTCTGGCATATCGGCATCAGAAGCTTTCCTCCACCGCCGCCACGATTTGCGGTTTGACAGCCATGTCGGGTTGAACACCCATCATGCGCAGGGTCTGCTGCACCACCTCGCTGAATACAGGCGCGGCCACCGCACCGCCAAAATACTGCCCGGCGCTGGGTTCGTCAATCATCACGGCAACGATGATGCGCGGATTTTCGATCGGTGCCATGCCGACGAACCAGCCCCGGTATTTGCGATTGTTGGCGGAGCCATAGCCCTTGCCGACTTGTTTGTAGGCGGTGCCCGACTTGCCTCCGACGGAGTAGCCATTGGTCTGCGCCTTTTGCCCGGTACCGCCGGGGCCCGCCGCCATCTGCAGCATCTTGCGGACCTGGCCGGCGGTGCGCGCTGACAGCACTGGCACGCCGACCGCAGGCTCGGCAGTTTTTAGCATGGTGACCGGGATGATCTGGCCGTCGTGTGAAAACACGGTGTAAGAGCGGGCCATCTGGAACAGCGAGGCCGACAGGCCGTAGCCATACGACATGGTGGCCTGCTCAATCGGCCGCCAGGTCTTGTAGGGGCGCAACCGGCCGGACACCGCGCCAGGGAAACTGATTTGCGGCTTCTGCCCGAAACCCGCCTGTGAAAACAGCTCCCACATTTCGCGCGGCTTCATCTGCATGGCGATCTTGGTGGTGCCAATGTTGCTGGATTTTTGAATCACGCCCTCAACCGTCAGAACGCCATTGGCATGCGAATCCGAAATTGTCGAGCCCGCGAAATGAAGCTTGCCGGGGCCAGTGTCGATCAGGGTCTGCGGCGTGACACGCCCGGTCTCCAGGCCCAACCCGATGGTGAACGGCTTCATCACGGAGCCCGGCTCAAAGGTGTCGGTCAGAGCCCGGTTGCGCAACTGCTCGCCACTGAGGTTGCGGCGCCGGTCGGGCGTGTAGCTTGGGTAGTTGGCCAGGGCCAGCACTTCGCCGGTGATCGCATCCAGCACCACCACGCTGCCGGCCCGCGCCTTGTGGACCGTGACCGCATCGCGCAGCTTCTGGTAGGCAAAAAACTGCACCTTGCTGTCGATGCTGAGCTGCAGGTCGCGTCCGTCCACGGGTGGCGTGGTCTCGCCCACGGCCTCCACCACGCGGCCCATGCGGTCCTTGATGACCCGGCGCGAACCGGCACGCCCGCCCAGCTCTTTGTTGAAGGAGAGTTCCACACCCTCCTGGCCGATGTCTTCCACATTGGTAAAGCCCACCACGTGGGCTGCTGACTCGCGTTCGGGGTACTGGCGTTTGTATTCCTTGCGCTGGTAAATGCCCTTGAGCCCCATCGCCGCAATTTGCTGCGCAACCGACTCATCGACTTGCCGCTTTAGCCAGACGAACGTTTTGTCATCGTCGGCGAGTTTCTTGTTGAGATCCGCAATCGGAATTTCAAGCACCCGGGCCAGTTGGGCAAGCTGTTTTTTATCGAGTTCCACGTCTTCCGGAATCGCCCAGATGCTGGGTGCCGGCACACTGGAGGCCAGGATCAAGCCATTGCGGTCCAAAATCCGCCCGCGGTTCGCTGGCAACTCCAGCGTGCGGGCAAAGCGCACCTCGCCCTGCTTCTGGTAAAAATCGTTGGACAGTACCTGGATGAAAGCCGCGCGTGCGGCCAGGCCGACAAAACCCAGGGCAATGGCGGCCACGATGAATTTGCTGCGCCACACCGGCGTGCGGCTCGCCAGCAGCGGGCTGGAAGTGTAGGCAATGCTGCGGCTCACTGGATGTGCCCCGCTGCTTCATTGCCCCGTTGCCTGGGCACCGCCTCGCCCGGCATTGCGGACGGTGCAGACTCTGCGGCTTGCGCAGAATAGCTGACGTAGTGGGTGATGGCAGGCGTTGCCGTGCGCATTTGCAATTGCTCTTTCGCCAGCTTTTCAACCCGCAACGGGGTCGCCTGCGCCCGCTTTTCAACTTGCAGGCGCTCGTTGTCGGCTTCGAATTTTTGCGCCTCAGAATTGGCGCGGTCTATGGCCGAGAACAATCGGCGCGACTCGTACTGAACGCTCACCAGATACAGCGCACTGGCCAAAACGGCCAGCAGCAGTACAAGATTCAGTCTTGTCATGGCAATGACGCTCCCACGCTTGCCGCTGCGCGCGCGGCCCTGCCTTCCGGGAGGGTCCACGCTGCCTGGGGCGGCCCGGCGTTCACGCGTGCGTCCTCTGCGCCACGCGCATCACGGCGCTGCGCGAACGGGCATTGCCAGCCACTTCGGCAGCACCGGGCTTGACGCGACCGAGGCTTTTCAGCTTCATCAGCTTCGGTGCTGCAAATGGCGCGCGGCGGTCGAATTCATCGCGCGAATGCTTGGCGATGAACTGCTTGACGATACGGTCTTCCAGCGAGTGAAAACTGATCACGACAAGCCGGCCTCCAGGTTGCAACACATCAAGACTCGCCTCTAGCGCCTGTTGCAGCTCTTCAAGCTCGGCGTTGATGAAAATCCGAAGAGCCTGAAATGTGCGCGTTGCAGGGTTCTGGCCCGGCTCGCGGGTTTTGACCGCGCCAGCCACGAGTTGGGCCAACTCGGTGGTGGTTGAAATTGGACCCCGTTCCTGTCGGCGAGCAACAATCGCCTTTGCAATGGGCCCAGCAAACCGTTCTTCGCCATAGTCACGTATCACCTCCGCAATTTTGTCGGCTTCTGCCACGGCCAGCCACTGCGCCACGCTCTGTCCACGGGTGGTGTCCATGCGCATGTCCAGCGGGCCCTCGAACCTGAAGCTGAAGCCCCGCGCGGGCGTGTCGATCTGCGGCGAGCTGATGCCCAAATCCATCAAGATGCCCGCGGCACAGGCACTGCCCAGATCCCTTAGCTGGCTGAAGCCTTCGTGGCGAATCGAAAATCGCGGATCGTTGATCTGCACAGCGGCGGCCACCGCGTCCGGGTCTTTGTCGAAGGCTATCAGTCGCCCTTGCGGCGCCAGCCGGGACAGGATAAGTTGCGAATGGCCGCCGCGGCCAAACGTCGCATCGATATAAGTACTTGAATACAGGTCCGTGCAAGTGCCCGCACCAGTGTCCCCATTGCTGCCCCCATCAGTGCCCGCACCTGTACCCACATCAGTGCCCGGGCTGGCGCTGGAAGCGTCCGCCGTGTTGAAGAGTGCGTCTACCGCTTCTTTCAACAAGACGGTGGTGTGTGGCCAAGAGGTGTGCACCATCGGCCTTCAAAAAGAAAAATCTTTAAAGACGTCGGGCGTGTCGCCCTGCATGGCCTTGGCTTCCAAAGCATCGTAGGTGGCTTTGTCCCACAACTCAAAGTGGTTGCCCATGCCCAGCAGCACCGTGTCTCTGGCAATGCCAGCAGCCGCGCGCAACTCGGGCGACACCAGCACCCGGCCGGTGGCGTCCATGTCCACATCCATCGCATTGCCCAGAAATATGCGCTTCCACCACTGTGCCGCCATCGGCAGGGCTGCAATGCGTTCACGAAATTTCTCCCACTCGGGACGCGGCAATATCATCAGGCAACCGTGCGGGTGCTTGGTCAGGGTGAGCTGGCCCGAGGCTGTGTCGCTCAGAACATCACGATGCCGGGTCGGCACGGAAAGCCGACCTTTAGCATCCAGACTGATTGACGAGGCCCCTTGAAACACGACAGCACACCCTTTTTTGGCAAATATTCAAGAAAATGGAAATGCAACGGCATTTTTTACCACTTAATTGCACATTTTTGCACTGTATCAGCAAATCACCACCAGACAAGAGGACTTGCGACAATTTTTACCAATGAAATCAATAACTTAGAAACAATTTTTGCTGTCAAATAAGACATAAAAACCGTTTTAAACTAAGCACTTAGCGCGAAGTGTGAAAGTGATGTGTTAAGAAAAATGCTACAAGATGTAGCGCGACAAATCTTCGTTACGGCTCAATTCGCCCAGTCGCTCATCCACATAGGCCGCATCAATCGCGATGGTCTGCCCGCCAAGTGATACGGCATTGAAACTGACTTCGTCGAGCAGGCGCTCCATCACCGTAGACAGGCGGCGCGCACCAATGTTCTCGGTGCGCTCATTGACGTCGAAGGCAATATGGGCGATGCGGGTGATGCCATCCGGGGAGAATTCCACAGTCACGTTTTCGGTGGCCAGCAGCGCCTGGTATTGCTTGACCAGCGACGCATGGGTTTGCGTCAGGATGGCTTCAAAATCCTGCACCGAGAGCGATTGCAACTCCACCCGAATTGGAAAGCGCCCCTGCAGTTCGGGGATCAGGTCGCTGGGCTTCGCGAGGTGGAACGCACCCGACGCGATGAACAGGATGTGGTCGGTCTTGACCAGGCCGTACTTGGTGTGCACCGTGGTGCCTTCAACCAGCGGCAGCAGGTCGCGCTGCACGCCC
>JANMVO010000284.1:0-1762 GCA_031392805.1 Rhodoferax sp.
TTATGGCTGTGGCTGACCACCGGTCAGGTGACCAAGGAGTGGGCGTCCATTCACCGCAAGCACCACGCCAAGTGCGAGCAGGCCGAAGACCCGCACAGCCCCCATGTTTACGGCATCAAGAAGGTGCTGTTCCAGGGTGCAGAGCTGTACCGGGTGGAGTCGAGAAATCCAGAAACCATGGCCCGCTATGGTCACGGCACGCCAGACGACTGGATCGAGCGCAACGTGTACACCCGTTTTTCATGGCAAGGTGTGGGTTTGATGATGATCATCAATTTGTACCTGTTTGGCGCATTGGGCCTGGCGGTTTGGGCCATGCAGATGGCGTGGACACCCATCACTGCGGCCGGCATCATCAATGGTGCAGCGCACTACTGGGGCTACCGCAATTTCGAATCGGCTGACGCCAGCAACAACCTTGTCCCGTGGGGCATCATCATTGCAGGCGAAGAGCTGCACAACAACCATCACACTTATCCGACGTCGGCCAAGCTGTCGGTTAAACCTTACGAGTTTGACATTGGCTGGATGTATATCTGCATGATGCAAATGGTGGGCCTGGCCAAGGTCAAAAAGACGCCGCCCAAGCTGGCGTTTGGCGATGTACGCCCAGTGGCCGATGAAAAAACACTGGAAGCACTGATTTCCAACCGCTATGAAATCATGGCCAGTTACGCCAAAGACATGCGAAGTGCGTTCAAGCAGGAACTTGAAGCCATGAAATCACGCAGTGCCGATGCTGGCGTCATCAAGGCCGCCAAACGCTGGTTGCACCGTGATACCGACAAAGTGCCAGCCTCTGCCGTGCCGCAGCTGGCGCAGGCCCGTGCCGCATCGCCCGTGCTCGACAAGATGGTGACCATGCGTGAAGAGCTGCGCCAACTCTGGCTGAACACTTCGCATTCACGCGAACATCTGGCGTCGGAGTTGCAGGCCTGGTGTCACCGGGCAGAGGCCAGTGGTATTGCCGCTTTGCAGCAGTTCTCGATGCGGCTGAGGGCAGCGCGAACCTGATTTTTCCTGCCTTGCCGAATAAAAAAAGCCCGCTTCATGCGGGCTTTTTTGTTGTCTGAATAGGGTTCTTTGAATAGGGTGCCATGGCTTGCATGCCATGGCCGGACCACGAAAAAGCCCGCATGAAGCGGGCCTTTACAGAGCAATAAGAAAACCGAATTACTTCAGTTTCATTTCCTTGTAGTCCACGTGCTTGCGAGCTTTGGGATCAAATTTTTTGATCAACATTTTCTCGGGCATGGTTTTCTTGTTTTTGCTGGTAGTGTAGAAATGACCAGTACCCGCTGTGGATTCCAGCTTGATTTTTTCGCGTCCGCCTTTGGTTGCCATGATATTTTCCTTTTAATCAGTTGAGGACAGCGCTAAAGGTCTGTCCCGCAAAGTTTCAGACCTGGCCGCGTGCGCGCAGGTCCGCGAGCACGGTGTCAATGCCGTTTTTGTCGATCAAACGAAGACCGGCATTGCTGATGCGCAAGCGGATCCAGCGGTTCTCGGTCTCGACCCAAAAACGGCGGTATTGCAGGTTCGGCAGGAACCGGCGCTTGGTTTTATTGTTGGCGTGGGAGACATTGTTCCCGACCATCGGGCCTTTGCCCGTGACTTCACATACGCGTGCCATAAGGACACTCCGATACATCTTTAACGGCCACAACTGACGATCTGAAGTCTGACAAACCAACCTGGTCAGCAGCCTTGCCAATCTCGCCGTGGCCTCACCTCGCCAATGAAAAGGGTGGCGGTAACCCAT
>JANMVO010000200.1:0-6764 GCA_031392805.1 Rhodoferax sp.
TCCGCGCCAGTCAACCCGTTTTCTCTGCCCTCACCGCCCAATTGCACCCCACCTTTGTCATTCTTGACTGATCACACCGGAGATAAAAATGAACCTCAACGACCTGCAACACGGCACCCCATGGACCCTGGCGCGCCGCGCTGAAAAGATGAACCCCTCGGTGATCCGGGAAATTCTGAAGGTCGCCGAGAAGCCCGGCATCATCAGCTTTGCCGGTGGCTTGCCGTCGCCCAAAACCTTTCCTATTTCCCAGTTTGCCGCCGCGTGTGAATCCGTCTTGCGTGGCAAAGGGGAGGCTTACGGTCAGGCCGCGCTGCAATACGCGGCCAGTGAAGGTTATGGCCCCTTGCGTGAGATGGTCGCCGCCAGGCTGCCATGGAACGTGGATGCGTCACAGGTGCTGATCACCACTGGCTCGCAGCAGGGGCTTGACCTGATCGCCAAAGTGTTGATTGACGCGGACAGCCGGATTCTGGTGGAGACACCCACTTACCTGGGCGCACTGCAGGCCTTCACGCCCATGGAGCCTGAGGTGGTGAGTGTGGTCAGTGATGATGAGGGCATCGACGTGGACGATTTGGCGCGCAAAATGCGCGTGGCGGGCGGCGTTTCGCAGGACCGCGCCCGCTTCCTCTACGTGCTGCCCAACTTCCAGAACCCCACCGGCCGCACCATGTCGGAAGCGCGCCGTGCGGCGCTGTCGCACCGTGCGGCCGAGCTGGGCCTTCCCCTCGTCGAAGACAACCCTTATGGTGATTTGTGGTTTGACGCGCCGCCACCCCTGCCCCTGACCGCACGCAACCCTGAAGGCTGCGTGTACCTGGGGTCTTTCTCCAAAGTGCTGGCACCGGGTCTGCGCCTGGGCTTCATGGTGGCCCCGCCAGCCTTGATGCCCAAACTGCTGCAAGCCAAACAGGCCGCAGATCTGCACAGCCCCGGCTTCAACCAGCGCATGATTGCCGAGGTCATGAAGGGCGGGTTTTTGGACCGCCACGTGCCCACCATCCGCGCGCTGTACAAATCGCAGCGCGATGCCATGTTGGCAGCACTCACGCGCGAGATGAAGGGCCTGGACGTGACGTGGAACAAGCCCGTGGGCGGGATGTTTCTGTGGGCGCGTCTGCCCGAAGGCCTCAGCGCCATTGACCTCCTGCCGCGCGCTGTGGACAAGGGCGTGGCGTTTGTGCCCGGTGCCGCTTTCTACGCCGACCACGCCGACCCGCGCACCCTGCGCCTGTCATTCGTGACCGCCAGCGTGGACCAGATCGACACTGGCATCGCCGCGCTTGCCGCTGCGATTCTTGAGGCTTCGGCGCTTGCTGCTGAGATTCCTGAGGCTTCGGCGCCGGCGGCTGCAATGCGTGAAAAACAAGGCACCTGAATGCTGTAGCAAACCACCCCCAACCCGGCAGGGCGCGAAGCATTCATCCAGTGGATTCGCCCGACCGCCGAGCAACGCAGCCCGGCGTTGATTGCGAAGTCTGTGGCGGCGATGGCGCCACTGCTCGCCCTGCTGGATTCGCATTTGTCGCAACACGCGTTCTTCGGCGGCGACGCGCTGTCAATGGCCGATATTCCCCAGGTCTGTGAAATTCATCGCCGGTGGGGCCTGCCGCAGCCCCGAGCGCCGTGGCCGCACATTGAGCGCTGGTACCATGAGTTGGTGGCCCGCCCCGCCAGCTGCGGCGTTCAGGACCAGCCGCTGTCGTAGAAACCGCTGCATTCTTTTTTTTGAAAGCACGTTTCATGAAATCACGCCCGTTCAAGCAAGTTGATGTGTTCACCGCCACGCCCTACTACGGCAACCCGCTGGCCGTGGTGCTGGACGGCACTGGCCTGACCACTGAAGAAATGGAGCGCTTTGCCCATTGGACCCACTTGAGCGAGACCACGTTTGTGTTGCCGCCCAGTGCCGATGCCGCCAAAGCCGGTGCCGACTACCGTGTGCGCATCTTCACGCCCGGCGGCGAACTGCCCTTTGCGGGGCACCCGACGCTTGGCACCTGCCATGCTTGGTTACAGGCCGGAGCGAGCAGGGCAATTGGGGTTTCGGCAATAGGGAGCCCGGCAATCGGGGGTCAGATTCCTATTCAGGACAGCGCACGTTCCGGGGCACCAAGTACGACGACGAAATCAGACTCGAACACGCCATTACTCCCCCAATTACTACCGCAATTGACTGCTCCCCAATTTTTCATCCAGGAATGCAAGCAAGGCCTGATCAACATTCGCCGCGACGGTGCGCGCCTGGCGTTTGCCGCGCCACCGCTCAAACGCAGCGCGCCCAGCCCGGCATTGCTGGCTCAGGTGGCAGGCGCGCTGGGGCTCAAAGCTGGCCAGATCATCGCCGCGCAAATACTGGACAACGGCCCGGTCTTTCTGGGTCTGCTGCTGGACTGCCCGCAATCCGTGCTGCAACTGACCCCGAACCACCTTGCACTGAAGAACTTGGGGCAAAAAGTGGGTGTAGCCAGCGTCAAATCTGCATCATCAGATACTGGTTTAATAGCAAAATCAAATCGGGAGGCGCGAGCTTTTGGTACGCGTACAGGCCTGTTACAGGCCAATGACACCAGCGACACTGCGGGCGCGCCCGGGCTTGAAGTGCGCGCCTTCACCGCACCCGTGGGGATCAACGAAGACCCGGTCACCGGTAGCCTGAACGCCAGTCTGGCCCAGTGGTTGATTGCGGAAGGCCATGCCCCCGAGCGCTACATTGCAGCCCAGGGTGCCTGCCTGGGCCGCGCCGGGCGTGTGCACATTGAACGTGATGCAAAAGGCCAGGTCTGGGTCGGCGGGGAGTCTGTCACCTGCATCGACGGCATGGTCACGCTATGAACTTTGAGGCTTTGAACTTTGTTGTTTTGAAAATTCCCAGCCTGCGCTTCAAACCATGATGGGCATGGCCAAGGTGGATCATCTGGTCGTCATGGCCGACTCTTTGGACCAAGGCGTGGCCTGGTGCGAAGCGGTGCTGGGCGTTACACCCGGCCCCGGTGGCGAGCACCCGCTGATGGGCACCCACAACCGCCTTCTGCGTGTTGACTCCGCTGCATTCCCGCTCGCCTATCTTGAAGTAATTGCTATTAATTACAAAGCTACTTATTCAGATAGTACAAGGGCTGGACGCTGGTTTGATATGGATAATTCGCTGATTCGCGAGCGCGTGGCGCAAACCGGCCCGCAACTGGTGCATTGGGTAGCCAGCGTGGCAGACATCGCTACTGCCGCACAGACCCTCGCGGCACAGGGAATTGACCCTGGCCCCGCGATTGAAGCCTCGCGCATGACGCACAGCGGCCTGCTGCAATGGCAGATCACAGTGCGCGACGACGGACAGCGCCTGTTTGACGGTTGCCTGCCCACGCTGATTCAATGGGGTGAGGTACATCCCACCGACACGATGCATGAGAGCGGCGTGACACTGCAGGCAGTGCAAGTGACCCACCCCCACGCGGATGCGTTGCAAGCGGCTTACCAAAGTATCGGCCTGGCGCAGGCCACAGTGCAGGCCCGGCCTGCGCGAATCACCGCCGTGCTGCAAACTCCCAAAGGACTGGTGCGGCTCAATTCCTGAGGCAACTTTGCACCACACAAATGTGACTCAAGCCTTTGAAGACAAAACCCCGATTCAGCGATGCACCAGCTTGCCCATCATGGCATGAGCGTCGTCAGTGGCTCAAGCACGGGTTCGCACAGCACCTCGGTCTTGACAGAATTGGCGATGTAGCAGGATTCATCGGCCACTTGGTGCAAGGCCTGAAGGGTGGCCCGGTCCGGGCAGTGCCCTGGTGCAAAATGCACGGTGGGTTTGAGCGTGACGCGGGTCATCGCCAAGCGGCCTTCGGCGTTGCGTGCCATCACGCCAACGGCGTCATCGCGGTAGCTGTCGACCAGCCAGCCTGCTTTGGCGGCAAGGTCCAGAAACCACAGCATGTGGCAACTTGACAGCGCGGCGACAAAAGCCTCTTCCGGGTCAACGCCCGCCGGGTCTGACAACGGCAGCGGCACCACCTGGGGTGACGACGAGGCTGGCACCACGGCGCCCCCATCAAAGTGCCAAGCATGCCGACGGCTGTAGCGGTGATCAACAAAGGTTTGCGCGTCACGTTGCCAGACAATGGTGGTGGTGTAGTGGGCCATGATGATCAATAAGGTTCGATTGAGTTCAGCAGGGTTCAATAGATACAGGGCTTGACAGATTAGGCGTGTAAGGCGGCCTTGAGTCTTCCATGTCGCACCGCAACAGTCAATGTATCTTGGGCAACGGTATTCCCCGGCAAAGTTGCTGTAATCGCCCGCCTGGCCGAGCACTCGTTCGCACGCTCGCACGCTCATGTGAGCTTGAAAATGAAAGTCACGTGCCGGGGCTTTTTCATAAAACGGCCGGGGCAGGCCCATTGGAATTGCAATACACGTTCATCAATCTTCACCCCAACTTTACCTGCCAGCCCGAACTTTTTTCGGGTCTCACGCGTTAAATGGAGCCCACGAATTTGTGAATTAACCTGCGAGAGACCACCATGGATAGCACCGATATTGAAGTTGGAGAAAACGTCCAGACCAGGACCGACCCGCCACCCCTCGCGCTGGCAAGCGTTGCGGCCCTGATCCTGACAGCATGCGGCGGCGGCGCTGGCGACAGCAGCCCCGCCGGCGGCACAACGCCCCCGGTCACAGTGACGCCGCCTCCGGTGACAGTGATCCCGCCCCCGATCACCGTGACGCCGCCGCCCACCGCGCTGGAGGCTTCGCGATTTTTATTGCAGGCGCAGTTCTCGGCCTCGGACAGTGACATTGCAGCGGTGCAATCGCAGGGCTATCCGGTGTGGCTCAACAGCCAGTTGAACGCGCCCGCCACGGGCTCGGGCTGGGACTGGCTCATGTCCAAAGGGTTCAACACCAGCACTTCCACTTTCAGCACGCCTCCCGCCGACTACATGGTATGGAATCAGATCATTGCCTCGGCGGACGCGGTGCGCAAGCGCGTGGCGCTGGCGCTGTCCGAGATTTTTGTCGTCTCCAGCTCGGGGGTGCCGATTCCCTCGCGCAGCTTTGCCATGGCGCAATACTGGGACGTGCTGGCGGCAGGTGCCTTTGGCAACTACCGCGCGCTGCTGGAAGAAATTACCCTCAACCCGGCGATGGGCGTGTTCCTCAACACCAAAGGCAACCAGAAAGCCAATGCCGCCACTGGCCGTGCGCCCGACGAAAACTATGCGCGTGAGGTGTTGCAGCTCTTCTCAATCGGCTTGTACCAGCTCAATCTCGATGGCAGCAACCAGCTTGACGGCAATGGCAAGCCGGTGGAAACCTACGACCAGGCGGCCATCAGCAGTCTGGCCCAAGTCTTTACCGGTTACGACTACGACCCAGCCGGCAGCACCCGCATCACCAATCCGCTGGAGGTGAAAAACCGCATGAAGCTGAACGCCAGCTTGCACGCGGCCGGTCAAGCCGATTTCTTGGGCGCCACCATCCCCGCCAATACCGATGGTGCGGCGGCGTTGCGCCTGGCGCTCGATATCATTTTTAACCACGCCAACGTTGGGCCGTTCATCAGCAGGCAACTGATCCAGAGACTGGTCACCAGCAACCCCAGCCCGGCCTATGTGGCGCGCGTTGCGGCTACTTTCAACAACAATGGTGCAGCGGTACGGGGCGATCTCAAAGCGGTGGTGGCAGCCGTGCTGCTGGACGTGGAGGCGCGCGATGCCGCCAGGATCACCGTGGCAGGCTGGGGTCGCCAGCGTGAGCCCATGCTGCGGCTGGTGCAATGGGCGCGCACGTTTGGCGTCACATCGCCGGGGGATGCCTGGATCGTGAACGATTTGTCAGACCCTGCGACGCGACTGGGGCAAAGCCCGCTGCGATCACAGTCGGTGTTCAACTTTTTCCGGCCGGGCTACGTGCCACCCAACACCCCGCTTGCGACCCAGGGGCTGACTGCGCCAGAGTTCCAGCTGACCAACGAATCCACCGTGGCGGGGTACCTCAACTTCATGCTGGCCACCATCAAGAATGGCTACAACAACAATGGCGGTGGCCTGGCACCCCCGGCCTACACCGCAGAACTGGCGCTGGTCAATGACCCCGCCGCGTTGACCGACCGCTTGAATCTGCTGTTGAGCGCGGGCCAGCTCAGTGCTGCCACGCTGGCGACGGTTCGCACCGCCATTGCCAGCATCAGCACCAGCACGGCAACGGGCGCGCTGAACCGCGTCTACGCGGCGATTTTGCTGGTGATGGCCAGCCCCGAATACCTTGTGCAGAAATAAAAGGAGAGCAACATGTGGATTGATCAAACTGAAAAACTGGCACGCCGCGCGTTCTTGCGCCGCGTCGGCCAACTGGGCCTGGCAGGCGTCGCAACACCCTGGGCGCTCAATCTTGCGGCCATTGGCGAGGCGGCGGCCTTTACCGCAACCGACTACAAAGCCATCGTCTGCGTGTTCCTGTATGGCGGCAACGACTACGGCAATACCCTGGTGCCCTTTGACAATCTCAACTATGCCAAATACGCGGCCATCCGCACCGGCATCGCCACGGCGCAGGCGAGTCTGGCGGCCACCGTGCTGGCACCCGCAACGCCCTTGCCCGGCGGCATGCAACTGGCGCTGGCGCCTGAACTGGCTCCGCTCAAAGCCATTTTTGATGCGGGCCGCATGGCCGTGCAGCTCAACGTCGGGCCGCTGATCCAGCCGACCACGCTGGCGCAGTACAACGCCAAATCGGTGCCGCTGCCGCCCAAGCTGTTTTCACAC
>JANMVO010000339.1:0-7179 GCA_031392805.1 Rhodoferax sp.
ACGACAAAAGTAGTTGGTGTCAGCCGCACCTCTCCCCACGCCTTGGCAACACTGCCGGTGTTGTCAATGGCGACATTGAACGGCAGCTTGCGAGTCTGGGTATAGTTCACAACGTAGCTGGGCGGGTCGTAACTCATGGCCACAGCGATGACGTCAAACCCCTTGACATGGTATTTTCCATAGGTGGAAATAATTTTGGGCATTTCCGCCACACAGGTTACACAACTCGTGGCCCAGAAGTTAACCAGCGTAACGCGGCCTTTGAGATCGTCCGTGGTTTTACGTGAGCCATCGAGCAGGACAAATGTGGAGACCGGTGCCGCCGAAGCGCCTGAATTTAAATAAACAGCCGCTGCCAGTGCCAAACCGGTGGCAACTACGGCCAGATACAAATGTTTTTTCATATAAAGGGTAAATTCATGGACCGCAGGCAGTTTAATTCCGTTTCAGTTTCAGCACTCACGACGCTGGTCGCCCTGACCCACCAACATGCCTTGGCGCTTTCGCTGGGCGACCTGACCAATGCCGAAGCTTCCCAAGGTCTCAAGGCTGCGCTGGAAAAAGGTGCCTTGGCGGCCATCGGTTTGCTGGGCAAGACAGATGGATTCCTGGGAAACGATAAAGTTCGAATTCCTTTGCCCGGATTTCTGGCCGATGCGGCCAAACTGTTAAAAACCCTCGGCCAGGGCACGCGCGTCGATGAACTTGTCACCGCCATGAACCGGGCGGCCGAGACGGCTGTTCCCCTGGCGAAAGACTTGCTCGTCGGGGCGGTGAAATCCATGAGCGTGATGGACGCAAAAAACATCCTGTCCGGCGGAGCAACGGCCGTTACCGGTTTTTTTGCTGAAAAAACACGCTCTCCGCTGGCGGTCAAGTTTCTGCCCGTGGTGACCCAGGCCACCGAAAAAGTAGGTTTGGCAGAAAAGTACAACCAGTTGGCCGGCAAGGCCGCCGGTATCGGGCTGGTGAAAAAAGAAGACGCCAACATCCAGCAATACGTCACTGGCAAATCGCTTGATGGCCTGTACTTCATGATCGGCGAAGAAGAGAAGAAAATCCGCCAGGATCCAGCGGGAACAGGCAGCGCGATCTTGAAGAAAGTGTTTGGCGCGCTGCAATAGGCAAAAAAATCGGGCTGAATCGGGCTAAATCGTGCGAAGGCAGCGCTTGATGTTGGGGTTGGTTGCGTCCCAGTCGCTAGCGAGGGGTGGGATGCGCTCGCACTGAGTGGGTTGCTATTCAGATGAAAATACCCTGTTGCGCGAAATCGTCCAGATCAATCCATCCATGCCACCACGTACCGTTGTAATGCCCCTGCTGGGTGCCCTGTTTCTGTGTGCCTGCAACCCTGTCTTGAACTGGCGCGAAACCCGAATCAAAGACACCACTTTGGTGGCCATGCTGCCCTGTAAACCCGACGCGGGCGCGCGCGCGGTCCCGCTCGGTGGGAGAAGCGTTGACCTTCACATGACCGGGTGCGATGCGGGCGGTGCGACCTTTGCAATTGCCCATGCCGACGTTCTGGAGGCCGGCGCCGTGCCAGCCGTGCTAGTCCAATGGCGCACCGCGACGCTGGCCAACATGGGTGCCCTGTCGTCGGGCGAAGCGCTCCTGGACGCCAGAGGTGCTGGTGAACCGTCATCTCTGGTGCGGGTGTCGGCACAAGGCCGACGCCAGGACGGCAGCGCTTTAACGATGCAAGGCGTGTGGTTTGCCCGAGGCTCACAGGTCTTCCATGCGGTTGTGTATGCGGGGCGGATCAGCCCGGACACGAGCGAGACATTTTTCTACGGGCTTAGATTTCAATGACTTCCCTGTCACGAAGCCAAGCCGTCCTGGTCTTTCTGGCCTTCGCTTTCGCCTACTTTTTCTCAACACTGATTCGGGCCATCACCGCCACGTTATCGCCCACGCTGACTGCGGAATTTGCACTGAACGCACGTGACCTGGGCCTGCTGGCGGGTGGGTATTTCCTCGGCTTCTCGGCGACCCAATTGCCATTGGGCGCATGGCTGGACCGCCACGGTCCGAAGCGCGTGATTCTCTGTTTTCTGGGCGTGGCGGTGCTGGGCTGCGTGGCTTTCTCGCTGGCCACCAGCTTCATGGGCCTGCTGGCTGCCCGAATTTTGTGCGGCGTCGGTGTCAGTGCCTGCCTGATGGCACCGCTCACTGGCTATCGGCGCTGGTTTGATGCAAGCACCCTGCTGCGTGCCAATTCCTGGATGCTCATGACCGGTTCGCTGGGCATGGTCACGGCTACGCTGCCGGTTCAGTGGCTGCTGCCGCTGATGGGCTGGAGGCCCCTGTTTCTGGGCCTGGCTGCGTTGGTGCTGGTCGCCATGGTGGTGATCGCCTGGCAGGTTCCGCACTGGGGCATCCACCTGGGAAAATCGTTGCCGCAGCGAACCAAATTCGCTGACCAACCGGCTGCAGCCACTCCGCCAGCGCTTTCTGCCATCGCAAAACCCAGTTATGCCGAAGTGTGGCGCCACCCTTACTTTCGCAGCATGGTGCCCATCGGGTTTTTCTGTTACGGCGGCTTGCTGGCGGTGCAGACCTTGTGGGCCGTGCCGTGGATGACACGGGTCGCGGGCTACACCACGCTTGAGGCTGCGACGGCGCTTTTCTGGATCAACGTGTGCATGCTTGGCTGCTTCTGGGTCTGGGGTATGGTCAACCCGTGGCTGGCTCGGCGGGCAATCTCCGCAGAACAGCTGATTCGGTATGGATTGCCCTTGAGCTTTTTAATTTTAGCTATACTTATAATAGCTTTTAAAGACCTGTCGGCATGGGCTGGAGCCTTGTTAGCCTTGTATTGCGTGAGTTGCACCTTTATTTCCCTGGCGCAACCCGCCGTCGGCATGGCATTCCCTGCGGCGCTCGCCGGGCGGGCCTTGTCAGCCTACAACCTGGTGATTTTTGCGGGTGTATTTGTCATTCAGTGGGGCATCGGACTCATGATTGACGGCTTCAAGGCGCTCGGTTTTTCGGAGATCGGGGCGTTTCAGGCAGCCTTTGCCGTGTTTCTGGCGGCTTGCGTTGCGTCTTACCTGCATTTCCTGACAGCAAAAAGCCATAATAAAGAAACGCAGCACCATGAATAACGGCATTCTCATCATCGCTCATTCACCGTTGGCCAACGCGCTGCGCCAATGCGTGCTGCATGTTTTTCCCGACAGCGCAGATCACGTCAAGGCGATTGATGTGCAGCCCAATGTGCCACCCGAAGAAACCCTGGCGTCGGCCATAGCCACTATGGCGCAGATGAACACACCGCACACGCTGGTGCTGACCGACATGTTTGGTGCGACGCCATGCAACGTGGCGCAAAAAGTGGTTGACGGCGTCAAGTCCAAACTCATCGCCGGCGTCAACTTGCCCATGCTGCTGCGCACCATGACCTACCGCCATGAAACGCTTGACGCCCTGATGGCCCGCGCCCTGGCGGGCGGGGCCCAAGGCGTGATGCAAGTGGCCATCGCTCCACCCCAAAATCAGGTCAGAAAAAAGAATGATCAAGAGATCCATCAACATCAGCAATAAGCTCGGCCTTCATGCCCGCGCGTCCGCCAAGCTCACCCGGCTGGCCGGCGGCTTCCCGTGCGAAGTCTGGATTGCCAGGGCTGAGCGCCGGGTGAACGCCAAAAGCATCATGGGCGTGATGATGCTGGCGGCCGGCATCGGCGCCACGATTGAGATCGACACCGACGGCGAGCGCGAGCAGGAAGCCATGGATGCGCTGCTGGCCCTGATCAGCGACAAGTTCGGGGAAGGTGAGTGACATTTGCCATCCACGGCCTGGCCGTCGCGCGTGGCATCGCCATTGGGCGGGCTGTGCTGGTGGCGTCAAGCCGCGTGGATGTGGCGCACTATTTCATTGAAGCGGCCCAGGTTGAAACCGAGATTGACCGCTTGCGGGTCGCACGCAATGCGGTGGTGGACGAGATCCACCGGCTGCAAAAAAGCATCACGCTCATGGGGCCCAAGGAAGCGCCGCATGAGTTGTCGGCGCTGCTGGACGTCCATCTGCTGCTGCTGCAGGACGATGAACTGGTCAGTGGCGTCAAGCACTGGATCACCGACCGCCTGTACAACGCTGAATGGGCGCTGACCACCCAGCTGGAAGTGATCGGGCGCCAGTTTGATGAAATGGAGGACGAGTACCTGCGTGAACGCAAGGCCGACCTGGAGCAGATTGCCGACCGGATTCTGCGCGCCATGAAGGGCGTTGCGTCACCCATTTCCCCGCCGAAACCGTCCCGCAGCGCACGCCAGCTGCCGCAGCAGGACCTGCTGCTCGATGACACGATAGACGTCCCGCTGGTGCTGGTGGCCCACGATGTGTCGCCCACTGACATGCTGCAGTTCAAGCAGAGCGTGTTCGCCGGATTCATCACCGATGTCGGCGGCACGACGTCGCACACCGCCATCGTGGCGCGCAGCATGGACATTCCGGCCGTGGTCGGCGCGCGCCTGTCCAGCCAGCTGGTGCGCCAGGACGACTGGGTCATCATTGATGGCGATGCCGGTGTGGTGATCGTGGACCCGTCGCCCATCATCCTCGCCGAATACGGATTCAAGCAGCGCCAGGGCGACCTTGAGCGCGGGCGGCTGAGCCGCTTGCTGCACACGCCGGCGGTCACCATGGATGGGCAAAAAATCGAGTTGCTGGCGAATATCGAAATGCCTGAAGACGCGCTTGGCGCGGTCAAGGCCGGGGCGGTTGGAGTGGGGCTGTTTCGCAGCGAGTTTCTGTTCATGGGCCGTCAGGGCCGACTGCCCGATGAAGAAGAGCAGTACCAGGCCTACCGGCGCGCCATAGACGGCATGCAGGGTTTGCCGGTGACCATTCGCACGGTGGACATTGGCGCTGACAAACCGCTGGACAAATCGCCTGAGCGCAACTTTCGCGACGATGCCCACCTGAACCCGGCCCTGGGCCTGCGCGCCATTCGCTGGAGCCTGGCCGATCCGGCCATGTTTCTGACGCAATTGCGCGCGATTCTGCGTGCTGCCCAACACGGCAAGGTCAACTTGCTGATTCCCATGCTGGCACATGCCAGGGAAATTCGGCAGACCCTGTCGCTGCTCGACCATGCCCGTGCCGAGCTGGACAACCGGGGGGTTGCCTATGGTCCGTTACAGCTTGGCGCCATGATCGAAATTCCTGCGGCCGCGCTGACGCTGAAATTGTTCCTGAAGTATTTTGATTTTCTGTCCATCGGCACCAACGACCTGATTCAGTACACCCTGGCGATTGACCGTGCGGACGAGTCGGTCGCCCATTTGTACGACCCGCTGCACCCGGCGGTGCTGCGCCTGGTGGCAGACACCATTGCCGAGTGCAATGCCCAGGGCAAAGGCGTCAGCGTGTGCGGCGAGATGGCGGGTGACACCAGCCTGACCCGGCTTTTGCTCGGCCTGGGTCTGCGCAGTTTTTCGATGCATCCGGCGCAAATACTGGCGGTAAAGCAAGAGGTGCTGCGCGCTGACACCCTCCGCCTGAAGGCCTGGGCAGATGAAGTCATGAAGGAAGACGAGCCCGGGCTGCGCGTGGTTCGGACTTAAACTGAAGTTCCTCCCCCAAAAAGGCAGGCTTATTCCTCGCGGCCTGAGTTCACTTGCCTCGGGCGGTCTGCGGCATTGGGCTTTTGCAAATATCACCGACAGTTGCTGCAAAAAGCTGCCGAATAGCGCATCCCGATGCCAGCGCTACGAATCCGCAGGGAATTAATCCGCGCCTGCCATCACCCGCACCCGGACACTCTTGCCCTTGATCTTGCCCGCATTCAGCTTGGCGCAAGCCGCATTGGCCACAGCGCGCCCAACCGCCACAAAAGTACAAAACCCGGTCACGCTGATTTTGCCAATCTGCTCACGCGTGAAGGCCATGCCGCCGTCTGCGCCAGTCAGCGCCCCCAGCACATCGCCGGGGCGGATTTTCTCTTTTCGGCCGCCCAGAATTTGCAGTGTGGCCATGGGCGGCAGCAGCGGCCCTTTGCCGGTGGCGGCAAGTTCATCGAGTTTGTGCCACACCGAGGGGCGATTCTGGTATTGCTCAATCTTGCCGACAAAACCCATCTCATTCATGCTCGCCAGGCTGAGCGCCAGGCCCGACTCTCCAGCACGCCCGGTGCGGCCAATGCGGTGCACATGGACTTCGGCGTCGGGCGTGATGTCGACGTTGATCACGGCTTCGAGCTGGGAGATGTCCAGGCCACGGGAGGCCACGTCGGTCGCCACCAGCACCGAGCAGCTGCGGTTGGAAAATTGCGCCAGCACCTGATCGCGCTCGCGCTGCTCCAGCTCGCCATACAGCGCCAGCGCGCTGAAACCCTGCTCTTGCAGAGACGCCACCAGGTCTTTGCACTGCTGTCTGGTGTTGCAAAACGCCAGCGTGCTGATGGGGCGAAAGTGATTCAGCAGCAACGCCACGGCCTCAAACCGGTTGCCGCGCGTCACCTCGTAAAAACGCTGCTCAATCAAGGTCTCAGCGTGCTGGGTCTGCACCTTGATCTGCACTGGCTCACGCATGAACTGCCGGGCCAGCTTCTCGATGCCCTCGGGGTAAGTGGCAGAAAACAGCAGCGTTTGCCGTGCCGGTGGCGTTTGCTTGACCACGGTGGCAATGTCGTCAAAGAAACCCATGTCCAGCATGCGGTCGGCTTCGTCCAGCACCAGCGTGCCCAGGGCATCGAGTGCCAGGTAGCCCCGGGCCAGGTGGTCCATGATGCGTCCCGGTGTGCCCACCACAATGTGCGCGCCGTGCTCCAGCGATGCCCGCTGGCCGCGCAGCGCCACACCCCCGCACAATGTCACGACCTTGATGTTGTCGCAAGCCCGCGCCAGGCGGCGAATCTCCACCGTCACCTGGTCGGCCAGCTCGCGTGTGGGGCACAGCACCATCGCCTGCACTGCAAAACGGCGCGGGTTCAGGTGGGCCAGCAGCGCCAGCGCAAAAGCGGCGGTTTTGCCGCTGCCAGTCTTGGCCTGGGCGATCAGGTCTTTGCCCAGCAGCGCCGTGGGCAGGCTGGCAGCCTGAATCGGCGTCATTTCCAGGTAGCCTAGCTGTTGCAGGTTGGAAAGTTGGGCCGGGTTCAGTGCCAGGCTGGCGAAGCGGTTGTTTGAAGCGGGCTCGGCAGGGGCATTGGCCGACTCGGCCTCGTGGGTGGTTTC
>JANMVO010000209.1:0-3482 GCA_031392805.1 Rhodoferax sp.
GTGGTGTGGTACATGTGGGAGCCCGCTTCGTAGGCCTCCATGACCTGCAGCCACTTGCGCAAATCTGCCGCAAAGCTGGTGCTGGTGGTGCCCTCAATGCGCGCTCGCGCCAGCGGGCTCAGCATGACCAGCGCGCAGCAGGGCGAGCTGCTCCAGCCCTTTTGCGGCGCGGTGATGATGATGTCCACCGCACAGGCCTCCATGTCCACCCAAATGGCCCCCGAAGCGACGCAGTCCAGCACAAACAGGCCGCCTGCCTGGTGCACCGCGTCGCCCACGGCACGCAGGTAATCAGGCGGCAAAATCAAGCCGGCGGCGGTTTCCACATGGGGTGCAAACACCACATCCGGTTTTTGCGTCAGGATGGTGTTGACCACCTCGTCAATCGGCGCCGGGGCCCACGGCGCCTGAGGCGTGTCGCTCTGGCGGTGCGCCTTCAGGACGATGGATTCTGACGGAATGCCGCCCGCATCGAAAATCTGCGTCCAGCGGTAGCTGAACCAGCCGTTGCGGATGACCAGGCATTTCTTGCCCGTGCCAAACTGCCGCGCCACCGCCTCCATGCCAAAGGTGCCACTGCCCGGAACCGCAATGGCCGATTTGGCGTGGTACACCTCCTTGAGCGTGACCGAGATGTCGCGCATCACGCCCTGGAAACTCTGCGACATGTGGTTCAGCGCGCGGTCTGTGTAGACCACCGAATATTCCAGCAGACCCTCAGGGTCCACGTTGGGCAGTAATCCTGGCATGTGCGTCTCCGATGTTGAATGGGGATGGCAGCTTAGCATGCGGGCTGGGGATGTGAGTGCGCAAGACCAGCAAGTCAGCACGGCAAGGACAGCTTTGGCGCGTTCAGGCAGCAATGACGGCCCAATCAAGCGTGCGGGATCAAATTTATCCTTGCAAATCATGGAACAAAACTCCATAATTGCAAGGCTGTTTCAGCGTCATCTACGGCCATTGCTGGCTGACGAAATCCACCATTCCCACCCAGTGGTAGGCGCCAGTTGGGAAGGGTTTGTGATTGAGAACCTGTTGGCCTGCGCACCCGCCAATGCGCAAGCCCATTTCTACCGCACCAGCGGCGGCGCTGAAATTGACCTGCTCCTGGCTTGGCCCAACGATGAACTTTGGGCCATCGAGATCAAACGCAGCCTCACACCAAAAGTTGAGCGTGGTTTTCATGCCGCCTGTGACGACTTGGCTCCAGCACGCAAACTGGTCGTTTATCCCGGACAGGATTCCTTCCCCCTCGGACATGAGGTGCAAGCCTTGCCGTTAACCGCACTTTGTCGGCAAATCGCAGCCAAAGCCTCCAAGGGTTGAAAATTGTTCCAACGCCACTGATTGCTACATATTACATAGCTAATTATTTATATAGGACGCGGGCTATAGGCTATTTTACTTCCCAATCACCTTCGCCACCGGGTTGAGGCGCAATCTGGCCCCCTCGGGCATGTTGGAGCCCAGCAGGGGTGCCAGGTACTGCCTAAACGCGTCGGTCACGTCGGTGCCGCTGGCGGTGATGAACTCGTCTTCCATCACGCGGGTTTTACCGGCCACGGCGTCCAGCGGCAGCAGCGCGTAGTCCACCGCATAGCTGCCAGTGCGCTGGATGGCGACCGAGCCATCGCGGTTGGCAGTGAAGGCAAACTGCACGGCTTTTTCGCCTACCTCACGTGCTTCGCGCTGGTCCACGTCAGACACGCAGCCGTGAAACGAGCGCTGCAGGTAGCCAAAGGTGTCGCCGCGCACGCGCTTGATCTTGAGTTTGGACTTGATTTCTTCACACAGCAAATCCGCCAGCGCGCCATTGCCGGACAGCTGCACGTTGCCATGCGCATCGCGCTCCACGTCCTTTACGCCACCGACCAGCAGATTGACGATGGCGGTCCCGGCGGCGTCATGAATGCCTTCGGACACCGCAATCACGCAGCGGCCGTGGCGCGCGTACACCGCTTTCACATCGGCCAGAAATGCCTCCAGCACAAAGGTGCGCTCGGGCAGGTAGATCAAGTGCGGGCCATCGTCGGGGAATTTCTTGCCCAGGGCGGATGCTGCGGTTAAAAACCCGGCGTGGCGGCCCATCACCACGCCGACGTAGACGCCGGGCAGGGCCGCGTTGTCCAGGTTGGCCCCGGCAAAGGCCTGCGCCACAAAGCGCGCGGCCGAGGGGAAGCCGGGGGTGTGGTCGTTGCCCACCAAGTCGTTGTCAATTGTTTTCGGAATGTGGATGCAGCGCAGCGGGTAGCCGGCCTTTTGCGCCTCTTCACTGACGATGCGCACCGTGTCGGAAGAGTCGTTGCCGCCGATGTAGAAGAAGTACCCAATCTCATGCGCCCGCAAAACCTTGAAGATGGCCTGGCAATAGGCCACGTCGGGCTTGTCGCGCGTGGAGCCCAGCGCGCTTGAGGGCGTGGCCGCCACCCGCTCCAGGTTGTGGGTGGTCTCCTGCGTGAGGTCCACAAAATCTTCATCCACAATGCCGCGCACCCCGTGGCGCGCGCCATAGATTTGTGTGACCTGGCTGTAGCGCCGTGCCTCCAGCACGACGCCCACGAGAGACTGGTTGATGACCGCTGTGGGGCCGCCACCCTGGGCGACGAGTATTTTTCCGGATGACATTGGCTGCTCCTAGGTTGCTTGATTCTGCGAAGTGGTCAATTGTGCCTCGTGGAATGCACGCTTTGCCCGGCTCTTGCAACCGGGGTTGATTTCCTGATTTGCGCAGCCTCAGACTCGCCATGATCGCCCCGTGAAAGGCGGCCTTGCCGGCGCGCTTCGCTCACATCCGCCTCATGCCGGTCGCGCAGCGTTTTGGCCAGCGTGAAGGTGCAGCCAATCAAATACATCCAGCTCACGCCCAGAAATGCCTTGTAGGTGTCGTTCACCTCCATGCGCATCAGGCCCCAGCCGGTCAACGCCATGGCACTATGTGCCTGTCGTTGCACCTCGTCGGGCGCCCATCTGCGCAGCGCGATCAGGCTGTCTGCCGCCCTGCGGTGCCGCACGCATGGCAGAACTTGGCAAACGAACTCTTGCGCGCATCGCAGTGGCCGCAGTGGTCGTGCAGGCCAATGCCGCAGTGCGGGCAGAAGTCGTTCTTGACATCTTTCAAGTCCACCGGCCGCTCGCAACCCGGGCACAGGCCCTTGGCCAGCCGGGTCAGCGCGGTGTCGTAGCTGAGCTCTTCGCGGCGCTGTGCATCAGGCATCTGCTCGGCGAGTTTTTGCTTCTCAAGGTAGCGGTTCAGCGCCACGATCGCGTAGCGGCCCACCAGCGCGGTGATCACAATACCAACGATGTAGCGCACGTAACCACCGTAGCTGGGCAGATAGGGTACCAGCTCGACAAAGAACGCGGACAATGCGAAGAGGATGAAGCCCCAGACAAACGGCCAGTAAGTGCCCTTGCGTTTTTTGACGAACAGCCAGCCTGCAACCGCCAGCAGCGGCAACGTCAGCATCAGCCGGTATAAAAAC
>JANMVO010000355.1:0-8143 GCA_031392805.1 Rhodoferax sp.
GACCTTGTAGCGCCCATTCATCGGTGGAAGGATCGGCGCGCAATCCGGCAGGTTGGTTCGGATTCGGTCGAAGAACTTGCGTTCCTCGTCGGAGAAGAAGTCCTCATATGACTTGGTATCAGCCTTGTTGGTTTCGCCACGAGCGGTGCGGCACGTGGGACAGGTGTCCGAGCCGGTCGGCACGACGACGGTGACCGTGAAGACAACGCCAGCCAGGTCCGCCGTGTTCTCGTGGTTCTGGAACTTCTTGTCGGTCAGGCGGCAGGCATTCTGGCCTTCGATCTTGACGTCGAACGAATAGAGGATCCAGGTCGACTCCTTCATGAAGGTGCTGGACTTGACGCCTCCGGCAACGCCGGCATTGTCGCCATTGGACAGCGAAAACTCGGAGCCCTTGATCGCGATCATCATGCCGCCATCGGCCTTGACCGTGGTGCTGCCCTTGTCCAAGTTCGCAGCTTGCGAGATGTTGGGGTAAGGGATGGGCACCGGGCCGGCGGGCGACGGGGTTTTGCACACGTCGGGGATCGTCGCCATGGAGATTCCGTTGCAGCCCTTGTGGACAAGCGAATTTGAAGTGCCATTTACCTTGACCGTGACGGGCATCTCTAGGCCCTCTCCGCCGTTGCGATCAGCGTCGCCGCGCGCTCACCAAGTTCTGAGCTGGCCCAAGCGAAGGCCAAATTTCCATTCGCATAGCCCTTGCTCCCGGCCACTGCTGCCAGAATCAAATGCAGCGGCCCGCCTGAGGCCGCCACATCGCCCCAGCAGTCGGCAGGGGCGACAAAGTCAGATGCCGATTCGAAGCAGTCTTTGGTCCGCAGCGCCGTGAAACCGAATTCATCACCTCGATACGGCTCACCATTCATGTCGCAATACACATCAGTGATCTTGGCGCCCGCTGGCAATGCATCGAGAGCGGCCCGGAATGCCTGAGTCAGACCTTCGCCGATGCACACCGTTTTTGTCTTGATTCGTTTGGGTTCTGTGGCCGTGCCAGTGCCGAGCACGATCGCCAGAGGTTGTAGTTGCGCTGCGGCAGCAACCGACTCTCGCATCATTAACAACGCCGCGCCAGCCTCGCCGGGAATGAACCCCCAGGCATTGTTCAACGGTCCGGCGCTATGCAATTGGTCGCATTCCTCAAGCCACTCCATAGTCAATGGATCGATGTAGCTGTCAACAGCCGTCACCACGCAGGCATCAAGCGCACCCTGCCCCAATTTTGTAGCGGCTGCCTGCACTGCGATTAGCCCTGCCGCATGACCCGCAGCAAAGGCTGCCGCCGTACCGAAGCGCCGGGGAAAACGTTTGTTGATACGACCCATCATCTGCTGCTGAATGTCATTCGGCAACCCAGGTCGCGGGCTCGGCAGACCCAAGGCGAGAGCCACGTTCAACCGCGTGTCTCGGTACGATGCAATGGGTTCCAAGGCTTGATCAATAGCCGGACAAAGCAGTTGCTCCAGCCGGTCAGCGCCGTTCAGCCCAATGTCGATCCACGGTGCAATCGCAGCCCGCATGGGCTCGCCAGCGGTGTCGATCATGTACGGGTGCTGCACAAAGCCGCTGACGCCGGCCCGCACGGCTGCCGCACTCGACCAGGCATCGCGACCTATTGGAGTGCAGGCTCCCATGGCAACGATAACCACACGTTCTGGCATCAGGCAAATTCCAGATCGGTTTCGTCAGCTTCGTGATCGCCTGTGCTGATATCGTTCTTGAGCGTCACTATCGTGCGCTCCAGCTTTTGTACCTTAAAGTGGCATGGCAACGCGGTATGCCACACAATTGACACGCGGGGGAAATCAGGCTCCAGGATGACGGTGTGGAGCTTGCGGAACTTGTGCACCTCACGGCTGCCATCGTAAAAACGTGTCTCGAAACCGAGGTACAACTTTGGCAATAGGAATTTCAAACTGCCGCCGGGAGTCAGGCGGAATAAAACTACTGGCTCTCCTCCACGTAAAAATTCTGGCGCTTGCTGATCGACTGGGGCAGCTTGGTAAAAGCGGTCGTCCATGTCTTCGGCGAGTAGGGGCTGACGAGTTTTCATCCAATGGTCGTCGTAGGTGCCAGCCAAAGCAACGCGGGGCTGCCAATGCGCTGCGATGGCGCCGAAGCCCGCAGGTGGTGGCTTATCACTCCATGAGCCAATCAGTTTCTTGGGGTCTTCTATGTTGGGCAACATCAGGTCGTTGGCATTGCCACTTGAAATTGCAAAACCTGTACCTACGGGATTGCGCCACTCCCAATCTTTCTCGGGGGTCTTGGACTTATGGTCGATGCCTCCGAAGGCCCGCTCATAAACCAGCGGCATCTTTGCGAACCTCTGTGGGGCTGATGCGCCGAAAGTGCCCCAAATGCGGTCACCGTACACCCGTAGAATCTTCTGGACAGGGCCGACTTTGAAACCCACCTCTGTGTCCGTGACGGTAGTGGCTTCGGGGGCGTAAGCGTGGCCGACTACCAACACATCAGTAGTTTTTTTGGTCAACACTAGATCGGCTTCATATTTGATGCTGCTCTTGCCCGGCGCGCCATAGTGTTCGGCCACACGAAGCACCGGGGCCTGCTCCTTGGCAACCTCGGTGCTGCCATCGGGCTTGATGTCGAATGTGGCCTTTACTGCAACCAGCCAGACTTCAGCACCATCGCGGTCACGCACCCAGCCGCGCTCTGCGGCGAATGGCGTGCGGTTGTCAACTTGCCACATGGTCTGTGAATCTCGCAGCTTTGCTAGTTGATGTCAATCGCGGCACCTTTGATCTTGTTGTAGCCCGTAGATCGGCTCAAGATATAGTTGCCTTTGATAATGACTTTCCCCGCACGTGTGAGGGTAATGCTTGCTTCACCGCATCGCAAGACAATCTCCCGTTCCGCGTTGATAACATGGCGGTCGCCATCGGCTTGTACGGTTACGCCGGGTGCAGGCGGCAGGATAGCTTCGACCAACGCTCGGTGCTCTATCACGCCCATGACGATGGGTGCCTGCGGATTGCCGCCATCAAACAACACAACGACATCCATGCCGATCATGGCCCGCAGCAACGGCAGTGTGGAGCGAGCTGTCACCACCTGTCCTGGGCAAATTGCCAAGTTGCTGATCAACGGCTGATCTTGCAAATCGAAGCCTAGCAGTCGGCCAACGGCAGGTGAATTTGCCGACGTTATTCCACTGTTGGCTGTTGACTCGGGCAAGAGTGCTTTGCGCTGCGTCAGTGCCGCGAAGTCATCGGCCAGCAAATCGGTCGCGAATTCGACGAATGGATCTTCGGATCGTTTCATGCAACCTTCCTTTAGTTGATACCGACTTTCGAGCCTTTGATCACGATGTCGCCACTGGCCTTGACATTGATCTTGCCCGAGCCATCGACCGTAATGTCTTTGCCTTTGATGACAATGGTGCCGTCTTTTTTCATCGTAATGCTGGCGCTTCCGGTTTTTAGGGAGATGGAGTCGCCTGCATCGATCACAAAGTTTTTGCCTACCTTTATGGCGTCGTCCTTGGCCACCTGCGTTGAACGGCCCGCGCCTACTTCGCGGGATTCGTCGGCGCCAACTTTGGTGGACAGATTTGCGCCAACCTTTATCGAACGATTGGCACCAACGTCGATAGATTGGTTTGCGCCTACGCTGGTGGACTGGTTGACGCCCACATTTACCGACTGGTTGGCACCAATAGCGACGGTTTGCATTGCGCCGATGGCGATTTCTTGCGCAGCGCCAATGGCGATAGTTTCGTTAATGCCTACGGTGTGGGTACGCTGTAGCGCCACGGATGCCGTTTCACTGGCACCGACGGCAATGGTGCGGTTAGCGCCGATGGTGATGGATTCGTTGGCGCCCACCGTTTCGGTACGGTTCACGCCGATCGAGATGGTTTCGTTGTTGCCTACGCTCTCGGTGCGGTTTACACCAATGGTGATTTTTTCGTTGTTGTCAACTGTCTCGGTGCGGTCATGCTTCACATGGGTGATTTCATCATGGTCGATGGTTTTGGTCCGGTCGTGGCCGACCGAATGCGTTTCGTCGTTCTCGACCGAGATGTCCTGGTTTTTCTCGGCGTGCAGATAGACCTGCTCAGCGCCTTTCTTGTCGTCAAAGCGAAACTCATTGCAGTTGGCAGCCGTGCCCTTGGGGGTGGACCGGGTACGAAAGCCGCTCTGGGTGTGGCTGTCAAAGGGCTTGGGTTGATCATCGTTGTAGACACGGCCCACGATGATGGGGCGGTCGGGGTCGCCGTTCAAAAAGTCAACAATCACTTCCTGGCCAATGCGCGGGATAAAGTAGCCGCCCCAGCCTTTGCCCGCCCAAGGCTGCGACACGCGCACCCAGCAGGTGGATTTTTCGTCGCTTTTGTCGTACCGGTCCCAATGAAAATGCACCTTCACGCGGCCAAAGTCGTCGGCGTGAATTTCGTCACCCGCAGGGCCCACCACGATGGCGCTTTGGGGGCCGGGCATGGTGACTTGTGGCGTAAGCCGCGGTACGCGGTAGGGCATGTCCAGCGGCAGCACCGTCAGCATGAAAGCGCGTGCACCGGGCAGGCCGGTACGCAGGGTCAGGCTGCTGTCAATGAGGGCGGCATACGTTGCCTGCGTGTCGGCATTGACTGCATCGCCTGCCAGCGCGTTGTGCAGCACCGTGGTAATGGAACGTGGCTCTTCTTTCAGGCCGATGCCTTCATAGCCCGGATGGCTGACCACAAAGCTGCAGGTGGCTATCAAATAGTCGCCATCGCGGGTGCCGTCGAGGTCGTCTGCCAGGGTGAAGCCTTTGCCTGCGGTGACGTCGGGCCAACTGGTCTGGACCCAGTGGCGCTGGCGGCGGGTGACCAGCTCGTCCAGGCGCAACTTGGCGATGCCCTCGGTATCGGCATCCTTGAAGAAACCGCCGTCAAACTCAAAGGCTTCCAGGTCGGCCAGCTCATGGGTGTCGGGGTCGCCTTTGTCGGCGCTGAGTTTTTTGCGGATGGCCTTGAAATCGCTGTCGAGCGAGGCAAACTTGCCGGTGTCAAACTGCCGGGAGCTGACCCATTGGGTAATCTCGTTGTGCCGGGCGTCGCTCACGCCGCTGGGCACGTACTTCAATGTATCGACGACCGGCAGCAAGTCGTGCGCAGCGTCGCTGGCATCTGACAGATACATGGTGCCGGGTTCCCCGTGCGCGTCAAACCAGTAGTAAATGCCTTCGTCTTCCAGCAGGCGGGATAAAAATTGATAGTCGCTTTCCTGGTGCTGCACGCAGTAGCGCCGCCCCTTGTGGGTGCCGATGACGTTGTCAGTTTTGGTCTTTTTTACGCGCTTGATGGCACTGTCTTCCAGCACAGACTCAAACACCTCAAGCACGGGTTTGTCCTGGTAGATGCGGGAGTTGATGCGCTTGCTCAGCAGGCCAAACCAGGACTGCAGCGTTATCTCGTAGCGGTAATGGCGACCGACCTGGCCAACCCGGGTAAAGCGTATGGCATGGCCTTGGCAATGGCGCTCATGCGAGTTGCCATCGGCATCCAGAAAATCGATCACCACATCAAACGCGCGGCCCAAAATGTCTTTGGCCTCGATCTTCTGGCTTTTTGACAGCACGCTAAGTTCGTAGGTGGATGGCCGCGACAGCGCCTCGTGCCCGACCACCCGCCAGAACATCAAGTCATCGGCAACGGGTGAATCGCTCTTGATATGGAAGTTTTCTTTGGGCACGGGGCAAATACTCTTGTGGGCTGGTCAGTCAAACGCATAGGTAAAGTCGCTGTCCTTCACGTCCAGCGCCACACGGCGAATCTCGCCGCCTGCGGCGAGGCGCTGCAGGTACTCTACCGATATGGTGGGCAGCACGGTGTTGGTCAGGATAGCGTCAATCACGCGGCCGCCGGCCTCGGGGTCTTGGCAGCGCGACACCACCAGGCTGACAACGGCATCGGTAAATTCGAATGGCACGCTGTGGTTGGCTTCAACGCGTTTCTTGATGCGACCCAATTGCAGGCGGACAATCTTGCCCATCATCTCTGGCGACAGGGGGTAGTAGGGGATGGAAACGATGCGGCCCAGGAGCGCGGCTGGGAAGACCTTCAAGAGCGGGGCTTTCAGCGCCTCGGCCAGGCTGTGCGGGTCGGGCAGCAGGTCGTGGTCGCGGCACATGCTCATCACCAGCTCGCTGCCGGCGTTGGTGGTCAGCAGGATGATGGTGTTTTTAAAGTCAATCATCCGGCCTTCGCCGTCTTCCATCCAGCCTTTGTCAAACACCTGGAAGAAAATTTCATGCACGTCGGGGTGGGCTTTTTCTACCTCGTCCAGCAGCACCACGCTGTAGGGGCGGCGGCGCACGGCCTCGGTCAAAATGCCGCCTTCGCCGTAGCCCACGTAGCCAGGGGGTGCGCCTTTGAGTGTAGAGACGGTGTGCGCCTCTTGAAACTCGCTCATGTTGATGGTGATGATGTTTTGCTCGCCACCATACAGCGCCTCGGCAAGGGCAAGCGCGGTCTCGGTTTTGCCCACGCCCGAGGTGCCGCACAGCATGAACACGCCAATGGGTTTTTGCGGGTTGTCCAGCCGGGCGCGCGATGTCTGGATGCGCCGGGCAATCATCTCCAGGCCGTGCTTTTGGCCAATCACGCGCTGGTTCAGCGTTTCTGCCAGTTGCAGCACCGCCTGTACTTCGTTTTTCACCATGCGGCCTACCGGAATGCCGGTCCAGTCTGCCACCACCGAGGCTACGGCTTGTGCATCGACCGAGGCCAGGATGAGCGGTGACTCGCCTTGCAGGGCAGATATTTTGTCTTGCAGCGTGTGCAGCTCGCTGAGCAATGTAGCGCGTGCGGTGGCATTGGCGTCGATAGCGTTGTTTGTGCTGTTCGTGCTGTTTGTGCCGCTTGAGTCCTCCGCACCCGCTGTCGGGGTGGTTTGGCCGTCATTTATGCCGCTAGCCCTTGTCCTGTCTTCTTGAGTAGCTATACTATTTGTAGTATCAACGGGCTGGCTTCCTTTGCGCAACTGGGCGCGAATCTCCAGCAGGCGGTCGACCAAGACCTTTTCTTCCTGCCAACGGGCGTTGAGTTTGACGAGTTCATCGTTGGCGCTGGCCAGCAGCGTCTTCACAGTAGTGGCGCGCTTGGCGACATCAATGCCGATGGATTCCTCACGGCCAATGATCTCGCTCTCGGTGGTCAGCGCCTCAATGCGGCGCTGGCAATCTTCGACTTCGGGCGGGGTGGTGTGCTGCGACACGGCAACGCGGGCGCAGGCCGTGTCGAGCAGGCTGACGGCTTTGTCGGGCAACTGGCGGGCGGGTATGTAGCGGTGCGACAGCTTGACGGCGGCTTCAATGGCTTCGTCAAGCAACTGCACACGGTGGTGCTTTTCCAGCACGCTGGCGACACCGCGCAGCATGAGGATGGCCTTGGTCTCGTCAGGCTCAGGTATCTGCACCACTTGAAAGCGACGGGACAGGGCAGGGTCTTTTTCAATGTATTTTTTGTACTCGGCCCAGGTGGTGGCACCGATGGTGCGCAGGTTGCCGCGTGCCAGGGCGGGCTTTAGCAGGTTGGCGGCATCGCCCGTGCCGGCTGCGCCGCCAGCCCCCACCAGAGAGTGGATTTCGTCGATGAACAGGATGATGGGCGTGGGCGAGCTTTGCACCTCGTCAATCACCTGGCGCAGGCGCTGCTCAAACTCGCCTTTCATGCTGGCGCCGGCTTGCAGCAAACCAATGTCCAGCGTGAGCAGCTTGACGTTTTGAAGCTGCGGGGGCACATCGCCCTTGGCCAAGCGCTGCGCAAAACCCTCCACCACCGCTGTCTTGCCCACACCCGCTTCGCCCGTGAGCAGTGGGTTGTTCTGGCGTCGACGCATCAAGATGTCCACTATCTGGCGGATTTCCTCGTCGCGGCCAGTAATGGGGTCCATCTCGCCCTTTTTGGCCTTTTCGGTCAGGTCAACCGCGAATTTTTTAAGCGCATCGCCTTTGCCCATAGCCGCCGGTGCCATGGCACCGCTGTCTTCGCCGGGGGTGCCGCTGCCCATGCCCGTGCCGTCCTGGGCGCGCATTTGCGCTTCGGGCGACGAGTCGCAAATCTTGGCAAAATTCTCGGCCAGGTCTTCGGGCTTGATGCGCTCGAACTGCTTGGACATGCCCAAGAGCGGGC